>JBGPES010000011.1:0-11401 GCA_041482935.1 Minisyncoccia bacterium
CTGGGGCTCTTGAGCTATCTTGCGATTTTCCTGTTTTTCTACGTGGAATTTTTCAAAAAACATTCTCACGAACAAAAACATTCGGCAATGGAGCGGACGCTCATGTTCGTGCTCCCCGTGGGATATCTCGTGCAGGGTGCGGCGATTTTCGACGTGCTCCCCATCTATATAAATGTTTTCGCGTTTTTCGCATTTGCATATTATTTTCTCTATTCGCCATCGGGAGAACACAATAAGAAACAAAATGGATAGATCGATTTTCAAAAAAATTATCGGGATCCTGGCATCGGTCTTTATTATGTCCGTTGCTTATTACGGAAGCTATCTCCCGCTCCAGAAGTCGCAGTCTTTCATTGCCACGCTTCAGAGCCTGTCTTCGGTAAAATCGCTGCAAGAGTTCGAAGCGAAACTTTCAACCCCCCTCGATCTTCCCTCTCCTATCGGCCAGGAGGAGCTTGTCCGCAATACCTCGAATATTACGCTGAATCTTGTCCAGCAGAACAATAGTTCCGGGACGATAGGCGAGGTCGTGAGTTATATAGAAAAATATTACGCGCCGATCATCGATCGCGGAAGGGGAATGAGCTTCGAACAGAATTTGTATGTGCTGGGGACGATCAATGAGATTGCGTTCATCAAGACGCACAACTTGAAATACCTTGAGGATGCGCACAAGTATTATGACGAAGGCCTTACGCTCGGCCCGACCCGGCCGCAATTTCTTTACGGCATGTTCGATATCTATCGGACCGAAGGCAATGTGGATGGCGCGAGGGCGATCAAGGATCGGATTTTGAGCGAGTGGCCGGGCGACCAGCGAACTATCGATGGCTTTAATCAGTTCATACAGTACGTCGCAAGCTCAACGGCTGCAAGCGCGAAAAAGAAGTAATCATTTCTTTGAGGAAGACCTTTCGCGGCGTCATCCTGAGCTCCGCGAAGGATCTCCCACGATGGATTTAGGAGATTCCCTGCCTGCCGGCAGGCAGGCTCGCACGGCTCGGAATGACAGGAGCATATCGAAGAGTCGTATCCTCGTTCTGCTGAATAGCCAAGGGGCCACAGAGCTCAGGAGCTCGGAGCTTGGTGAATAATGAATAGTTCCCGCACGGAGGCGGGGATCCGCGCTCCCAGAGTAATTGTAGGGAAGCATCGGCCCCCCGGCTAAACCGGGGGATGACAAAAATGCCGTTATTCACCAAGCTCAAGAACCATTACGGATTTATTTATTGACCGAATATAATCCATCTGGTATAATCTCTTCATCATTATGAAAAAAGCGCTGATTACGGGTATTACGGGCCAAGACGGAAGTTTTTTGGCCGAATTGCTCCTCAAGAAAGGATATGACGTGCATGGCGTGATCCGCAGGGCGTCGACCTTCAATACGGGCAGGCTCGAAGAGATTTATAAAGATCCCCACATGGAGGGATCGAAGTTTCATTTGCACTATGGCGATCTTGCCGATGCGAACGTGGTCCGCAAGCTCGTTTACGATATCGCACCCGATGAAATTTATAACCTTGGCGCGCAGTCGCATGTGCGCGTGTCTTTTGATATTCCCGAATATACGGCGAACGTTACGGGAATAGGGACGCTGCGCATGCTTGAGGCAGCGAAGGACTACGAAACGCATTCGGGCAAAAAAATAAAATTTTATCAGGCTTCGAGCTCGGAGATGTTCGGCGCCGCGCCCGCGCCGCAGAACGAAGAAACGCGGTTTCATCCGCGGAGTCCCTACGGCATAGCGAAAGTTTTTTCTTTCGACACCACGCGCAATTACCGGGAAGCGTACGGCATGTTCGCCGTGAACGGGATCCTTTTCAACCATGAATCGGAACGGCGGGGAGAAACGTTTGTGACGAAAAAGATAACGCGCGGTATCGCGCGGATACTCGCCGGCCTCGATAAGAAATTATATCTGGGGAATCTGGACGCGCGGCGCGACTGGGGATATGCTCCGGAATATTGCGAAGCAATGTATCTAATGCTGCAACAGCCCGCCGCCGATGATTACGTTATCGGAACGGGCGAATCGCACACCGTGCGCGAGTTCGTGGAAACTGCGTTCAAACACGTTGGCATCAAGAACTGGAAAGATTATGTGGGAATTGATCCACGCTATTATCGCCCGGCCGAGGTGGAGAACTTGCTGGCGGATGCGAAAAAAGCCAAAGAGAAGCTGCATTGGCAGCCGAAGATGAAATTCGAGGAGATCGTGAAGATCATGCTGAAGCACGATTTGGAGCACTACGGGTTGAAGGAGCACGCGGACAAGATCAAGTTGTCGTAGGCTGGGATTGTCTTTGGGCACGAAAAGCAGTGGTGTTTCGTCGCCCTCGCGGAGGCGATGGTCCATGCTCCCGAATATACGGAACTCAATTTTTATTGCAAACAGAAAAAGGAGGGCTTAGAATAGGATATATGAAAAAAAACTCCCGTATCTACGTTGCCGGGCATGGCGGCCTTGTGGGGTCGGCGATCTTCCGCAAGCTCCAGGCAGATGGATATAAAAATATTATTGTCCGGACGCACGAAGAACTTGACCTCCTGAACGCTTCCGCAACAGCCGATTTTTTCAAAAAAGAAAAACCGGAATATGTATTCGATGCGGCGGCGAAGGTCGGCGGTATTTTCGCGAATGACACTTATCCTGCGGATTTTATTTACGAAAATCTTGTCATTCAGAACAATTTGATCCATCAGTCGTATTTGAATGGAGTTAAAAGGTTTCTATTTCTGGGTAGCGCCTGCGTGTATCCACGCACGTGCCCTCAACCGATCAAGGAAGAATATCTTTTGACGAGTGAACTGGAGTCCACTAATCAGCCGTACGCGATCGCGAAGATCGCCGGTATTATCGAATGCCAGTCGTATAATCGTCAATATGGAACGGATTTTGTCGCCGTGATGCCCACGAACGTGTATGGGCCGAATGACAATTTTGATCCGAAGACGTCGCATGTGATCGCCGCCCTCGTCCGGAAATTCCACGAAGCAAAAGTCGCGAAAAGTGACCGCGTAGTTTTGTGGGGAAGCGGAACGCCCCGCCGCGAATTCCTTCACACAGACGATCTGGCGGATGCATGCGTATTCATTATGAACCAGGAGAAAGCCCCCAATCTTTTAAATATTGGAACGGGCGTTGATATGACCATCAAAGAACTCGCGGAGATGATCGGGCGTATTTCGGGATTCGAAGGAAAAATCGAGCTCGACACCTCAAAACCCGATGGTACCCCGAGGAGACTTTTAGACGTCAGTCGTTTACATGATCTTGGTTGGCACCATAAAATTGATATCGAAGATGGGGTGAAAGTGATTTATGATTATTTCGTCGAGAATTTTACTAAGCCCTAAACACGAACGTGGAAATAGTTAAGACAAAACTTGAGGGAGTTCTCTTGATCAAGCCCGATATATTCGAGGATTTTAGGGGGACTTTTGTGGAAACATATAACGAGGAAGCATACAAAAAAAACGGCATCGGTATCCATTTTGTTCAGGACGACGTATCAACTTCGCTTCATAACGTGCTTCGGGGTATTCACGGAGATAACAAAACATGGAAATTGATCTCTTGTTTGGACGGCGAGATCTATTCCGTGATTGTGAATTGCAACAAGGAGTCAAAACAGTTCGGAGCATGGGAATCATTCCCGCTTTCTGGGGCGAATCGCTGGCAGATTTTGGTGCCGCCGAAATTCGGCAATGCCTATCTCGCGCTTTCAAAAAAAATAATCTTCCAGTATAAGCAGTCGGGTTATTACGAGCCGGGAACGCAGTTCACGTACCGCTGGGACGACCCACTGTTCAAGATTCTGTGGCCGACAAAAAATCCCATTCTTTCGAGGCGGGACGAAGAAGGCTAGTATGCCAAATAATAATGACCATGTTATTATATGGTGGGGGTCGGGCATAAATTTTTTAGCGGGCATACATCAAATATGAAATTAACCATTGACGATATTATTAAGGGATTGCAGGGGAAGTTATTTCCCTGGTTCTTTCAAAGTCCAAAGACCGTAGCGATCCTGCGAAGATTGTGGTGCGCAGGATTTATGCTGACGAGCAAAGTAAGCTTTTCTGAAGGCCTGTCGTTTATTTTTAAAATACGAAATCGCGACGAGAAAGTCATTCAGAAGGTTGACGGCTTGATCCACGGCAAATTGGAAGAATTTTTTAAGCAGAAGGGACTGTTGGATCGGGAAAGTATCGAGATATTGGGCCAAGAATTCTATCCCGTTAACCATAGGTTCGGGGGCTGGGCGGAGCTTTGCACGATCTATCAGCAGGTCGTTTCAGAGGACCAGTACCAAACGAGGAAGCTTATCAAAAAAGACAGCGTTATTATCGATGTCGGCGCCAACCTGGGTTTATTTTCGTTATTGGCTTCTCGGGCGGCTTCATCGGGAAAGGTTTATTCTTTCGAGCCGGCGCAGAAAACAAGAGATGCATTGGTTAAAAATTTAAAAAATAATTCGAACGTCGAGGTGCTTCCATGGGGCCTGTCTGACGCTCCTGGTAAGAAAATGCTGTATGTAAGTTCCGAGGCATCGGGGGTAAGCACCTTCGAGGATAGCGGCATGGTTCCCAGCGTACAGAAGGACCACCCGAATATCGTGAAAGAAGAAGTCGAACTTGTCACCCTCGATTCGTTTGTAGAAAAGTACGGCCTTAAGAAAATTGATTTTATCAAGATGGATTGCGAGGGATATGAAATGAATGCCCTGAGGGGTGGGGCTAAGTCGATAAAGAAATTCAAGCCAATCATCGCGGTTTCGGCGTACCATCATGCTACCGATAAAAAAGAGATCCCGGAATTAATCCTTAGTATTTGTCCCGAATACAAGTATAAGTTAATGAGGGGCTGGGAAGAAGATTTTGTCTTTTACGTATAGATACGGCCCCAACTGAGCCCCATAAAAATTATGCATCCCGTTAGAAGCCGCGATTGCTTTATGTGCTACATCAGATTCACAAATATGGAAAATCGTCGTTATAAATTAGTATTGAACACTAGACCGCCGATTGCGATCTGCTTCTAACGGGATGCATGTTTCCATTGGGGGGAAAAAAGTCGTCGTCTACGATGCTGTAGGATATTTGTCCCTGCAGAATCGGTTGTTTGACAAAGATGTCGTGAAGCCCAGATGGTATCGCTATTCGACCGTCTATCTTTATGATGAGTGCTTAAAAAGAGGCATTCAACTCATCACCCCGGACATCTATTTTTCTCTGCCCCAAAAACCGGAGCGGGCTATTTGCGTGCGCGATCGGAGCGACGTAGATATGAGCGTACCTCTTGCCCTCCGGCGCGCCGGGGTGAAGCTCGCCCTGCTTTCCAATTCCGAGCAGCCGCTTTACGCCCCCCGTTTCTTTTGGGACTTGAAACATATCAGCAGCTATTTCGATTACACGGAGATCCAGACGGGAGTTAAAAGCCGGCTTTCGCCCCAGACCCGGTTTCGTCACCTGCTTACCCCCCACGCATACTACAGCCATATTCGCGAGGTAAAATCGGATTTTCATAAAAAGAAATTCTTGAATCTCATGAATTCGAACCAGCGCATTCATTGGCTGCGCCGCCTCTATGTGACCGTGATGCATTTCGTAAAACCGCTGCCGACATTTACAAATCGCGATCAATATCTCGAACGTCTGCGCGCAATTAAATATTTTTCAAAATACTCTGATTTCGATCTCTATGGAACACGCTGGGACAAGCCCGTCCGCTACACGCATAAATATGACGAAGCCATCCGCAAATCATATCGCGGCGCCCCCGATGATAAATTCGAGGTCGTAAAGCAATATAAATTTTCTCTAGTGTTTGATTCTTTTTTGGGTGGATATTTACAAGAGAAAATGGCCGACTGTCTTTACGCCGGTTCGGTGCCTGTCTATTGGGGAGCGCCGGATATTGAGAGTATTATTCCGCCCGGATGTTTTATAGATTTCCGGAAGTTCAGCTGCGATTTTGCGCGCCTTGATAAATATCTCCGCAATATGGACGAGAGCGAGTACAATGGGTATATTAAGAACATCAATGCTTGGATAGCGTCTCCTACGGGCGGGTATGCCCTCAGCCAGGAAAAGTACGCGGGCGACCTGATAAAAATATTCGAATCGTATTTTTAGCATTCTATTCATAATTTTGTTACGGCGAAAAATAACATGACACCGATCAAGTACCATCTTGCCGAAGACACCATCGATAAAGAAGATGTCGATGCCTTGATTGGCTGGCTGAAGACCTATCCGCGACTTACCAAAGATAAGCTAACGGTTGAGTTCGAAAAAAAGTGGAGCAGCTGGCTCGGAAGGAAATACTCCGTATTCAATAATTCCGGTTCTTCGGCGAACCTGCTCATGTATTACGCCCTTTTGCTTTCGGGGCGGCTAAAAAACAAAAAAATCATCGTGCCGAGCGTGGGCTGGGTCACGACCATCGCTCCCGCGATACAGTTCGGCTTCGAGCCGATCATGTGCGAGGCGGACAAGGATACGTTCGGGCTGGATCTGGCGCATTTGGAGAAACTTCTTATTGAGCACAAACCGAGCACGGTTATTTTCGTGCAGGTCCTGGGTGTTCCGAATCAAATGCCCGCGCTCCTCGCGCTCAAAGAAAAATATGGATTTACGCTGCTGGAAGACGCTTGTGCGGCAATGGGGTCTACGTATCGAGGCAAGAACGTGGGCACCTTCGGTGACATGGCTAGCTTCTCGTTTTACTTCGGTCATCAGATATCGACCATAGAAGGAGGCGCCGTTTCGACCGACGACAAGGAACTTAACGACATTCTGCTTATGCTCCGCAGCCACGGCTGGGATAAAGACCTCGATGAGGAGTCGAGGAAAAATTTGCGCGCGAAATATAAGATAGATGACTTCCATTCGCCATTCGTGTTTTATGAACCGGGATTCAATGTGCGTTCGACCGACTTGAACGCTTTCTTGGGGATCCGCCAGGTGGATAAGATGGATTGGCTCGTGAAGCGGAGGAATGAAAATCATTTGTTATATAAAAAGATCTTCGGGGACAGGTTTTACTTCCAGAAATATGATTTTGATTCGACGATTTGCAGCATTCATTTCGGCATGCTCGCGAAGGATGGCGAAGAGCGTAAAAAAATCGTGCATGCGCTTGATCGCGAGGGGATCGAAACGCGGATATTTTCGGCCGGTAACCTGGGCCTCCACCCCTTCTGGGCGAACCGCTATGGCGCGGCGTCATTCCCAATGGCGGATCGGATCCATTACACAGGGCTGTTTTTGCCGAACAGTCCGTCTCTCTCTGCCAAGGATATCGAATTTATTGCGAGAGTGGTACTCTCGAGTGTACAATAAAAATCATGGCAAAGATCTTGATCACGGGAGGGGCGGGATATATCGGTTCGATTTTAGTGCCCGAGCTTTTACGCGCAGGGCACGAAGTGACGGTCATTGACAGCTTCATGTATAACCAAGGATCGCTTCTTGATGTGTGTAATTTTAAAACTTTTACCGTCGTCCGCGGCGATGTGCGCGACGAGAAACTTATCGCGAAGCATATTGCGGGAAAAGACTTTATTATTCCGCTGGCCTGTATTGTGGGTGCCCCTGCCTGCGATCGTGATCCTATAGCGGCGAGAACCATTAATTTGGAGGCCGTGCAGCTTATCCTGAAGATCCGTGAAAAATCCCAGAAAATTATTTTTCCAAACACGAACAGCGGTTATGGCAGGATGGCCGAAGGCGTAGCGTTTTGCGACGAAACAAGCGTGCTTGATCCGGTTTCGCTTTACGGCAAGCTCAAGGTGCAGGCGGAGAAAGAGCTGCTTGAGGCGGGAAACGCGATTACTTTGCGGCTTGCGACCGTGTTCGGGATCAGCCCGCGCATGCGCCTTGACCTTCTCGTGAACGACTTTGTCTATCGAGCGGTAAACGACGGCGCCGTCGTCCTTTTTGAAGCGCACTTCAAGCGGAATTATATTCACGTGCGCGACGTTGCCCGTGCCTTCATGCACGCTATGGATAATTTCGACGTGATGAAGGATCAGACCTATAACGTGGGCCTTTCCGAGGCGAATTTGAGCAAAGCAGAGTTGTGCGAAGCGATCAAAAAGCAGATTCCGCGGTTCGCGTTTATTGAATCAAAGATCGGCGAAGATCCCGACAAGCGCAACTACGTTATTTCTAATGCGAAGATAGAAAAGACAGGTTATAAGACACGGGTATCACTCCAGGATGGCATCGCGGAACTTATCAAGGGATATCAGATTATTAAACGGAACGATTTCGCGAACGTTTAGGTTCTTCCGGGATCGGCCCTGCATTGTCCGGACACCCTTGCTTTTTTGCGAAATGACGCTATAATATTTTCAGTTGTTCAATTCAAAATATGAAAGAGGCCTCTCTTGAAGAAAATCTGGGAAGTGTACCCTAATCTTACCGCAATAGTCCGGCAAGATCATTGCACTCTCAACATGGATGCAACGGGCCACAATTTTGACCATACTCTGCAGGTCGGACAAGTCGCTCTTTTCATCGCCGAAGATGAATGTGTTGGTATGCTTGCCGGAGCTGCGGGACTTTGCCACAATGCCGATCGGTTGCTCCAGGGGCAGCTAAGTATCGACAAAGAGGTGGATTCGGAAGCGCATGCAACCGCAAAAATCGTCCCCCGGGATGAAACAATCGCTTTGGTGATGGGATGGCTCGAGAAGAGCCGCGAATTTAAAAGTTATGATTTAGGCCGAATCGTGAAAGCAGTCCTTGGGCACAGCGGTCCGAATCTTTCAGATGGCGACGATGTGCTCATTGCTCTCCAGGATGCTGACCGTATCGTCTGTTCAATGGCCGACGCGGTTATGGGCGCCACCCAATTTTGGTCGCAGTTGCCGATTGTTGACCCAAAACAGCTTGTTTATGATCTAACCGCCAACGCGTATCGGAATCCAAAATCGGTGCTTAAGAGTTTGGAGTGCCGGTATGATTGGGTCAATCCTAATTCCAGGGTGTGCGTGCGACTACCAAAAGCCAAAAAACTCATGCAGCGGCGCGTGGATTTCATGCGCACCTACATTCAAGAAGTCGAGGCGCAACGTATGGAGATCGCTCTCTGGCCGGATTATCCGTTCGAAGCCTGAGCGGCTTCATAGTCATGAGCAGCGGGAGAATTTTCTCCCGCTGTTTTTTATTTTTCACAAAAGTTGCTACTATCAAGATTATGAGAACATTTGTCACGGGGGGAAGCGGTTTTGTTGGTCGTCCCACGCTGGATGAGTTGAAAAAACGAGGGCACCATTTATTGGTGCTTTCGCGCAAAAATCATCGGGAGCATGGCATTGATTTTATCAAGGGCGATCTTTCCAATATTGCGAAATGGAAAAGCCGGCTTAGAAAATTCAAGCCCGAAGCGGCGGTACATCTCGCCTGGGAAGGCATCCCCGATTTTTCCTATGCGAATTGTACGAAGAACCTTGAGGGAGGCCTTGCGCTTTTTGCCGCCCTCGCGGACGTTGGCTGCAAAAAAATAGTTGCGACGGGAAGCGTTTTCGAATATGGCGATCGTGCGGGCAAGGTGGATGAGCGAATGCATATCTCGCCGCCGAACGCACTTGTAGCGGCAAAACACTCCCTGCATCTTATGGGTGAGGAGCTTGCGAAGGAAAAAGACATGGATTTTATCTGGCTGCGCGCTTTTAACGTCTACGGCGGTGGACAAAGGCCCGGATCGCTCATACCATATATAATGCGCTGCGTTGCGGGGAATATCCCGCTTACGCTGAAGAATCCGTTCGCGCAGGGCGATTTCATATACGTGGCAGATGTGGCGCAGGCAATCGCGGATGCGGTCGTGCGCGGAAAAGGCCGCGCAACCTACAATGTGGCTTCAGGGAAACTCATCCCCGTTAAAGATATCGCGAAAATGGTTTGCGAAGGAATGGGGGCGAGTAAGGACTATTACAGACACTTCGCGCTCACGGCAAAAGGGAAGCCCACCGGCGGTTGCTATGCGGAGCTCAAAAATATCCGCAAGAAAATCGGCTGGCGCCCGGCGACGGATATAAAAACAGGGATAAGGAAGACGATTGCAGATTTTCAGAAATTAAAGCAATAGATCACAGTTGGCGGGTTCTTGTTTCTACGCCGGTCCACCGAAAACCGGCGTCTACGTCAAAACCCGGTTTTTTCGCGTCGCGATGCAGGGTACTAATTGTAATACTATGGACAGAATCCTGCTTCTGCCCATATAATGCTTGTATGGAAATCGTAAAGACAAAATTGGATGGCGTACTACTTATAAAGCCAGACACATTCGAAGATTTTCGGGGAAGCCGTAGCGAGATTTATAATAAGGACTTTCTTGCCAAGAACGGCATTGATTTAGACTTTGTTACGGATGATTACGCAGTCACTTCGAAGCATGTCCTTCGCGGTTTGCATGGTGACGATAGGGGCTGGAAGATCATGTCCTGCTTCTACGGTAAAAATTATTCCGTGGTGGCAAATTGCGATGAAACATCGAAGAACTTCGGGCAGTGGGAGGCGTTTATCCTTTCGGACCTCAATAAGTGGTCATTGCTTGTGCCCCCGAAGTACGGCGATATTAATATGGCGCTGAGCGATCAAACAGTTGTCTACTATAAGCAAACAATCTATTATAATGTGAATCCGAAGGGTCAGTTTACCTATAAATGGGATGACCCGCGCTTTAAGATCTGGCTGCCCGTGAAAAATCCAATCCTTTCGCAGCGCGACGAAGAGGGGAAGTACGTCTAAGCCCCTGCCGGAAGAGTATTCTCGGGATATGGGGGTCGAAAAATCGAAATAATGTCATGCGTATAATCGTAACCGGCTCAGAAAGTTTCGTGGCACGGGAGCTCATCGCCCTCTGTCTCAAAGAAGGCATTGAGGTGTTTGGTTTTGATTTTGCAAAAAAAAGCGACCTTCCTTACGAGTTCAAGAAGGGCGATATCAATGATCCGAAGATCGGCGATATTTTTCCGGAGAACGCGGATGTCATCGTGCATCTTGCGGCCATCTCCCGTCCCCAAGATTGTGCCGGCAAAGCGTACGAATGTTTCGCCACGAATGTTATGGGCACCCTGAACCTTATGCGGGCGGCGAAGGCGCGTGGCGTGCGTCAGTTCATTTTTGCCTCGAGCGATTGGGTATCCAAGATGGGATAAACGCGGGGGACCTTCATTGCAGGTGCCGGTCCAGCCACTCCGCGGTGCGCCGGAACGAATCGATCAGCGTTTCATCGCGCACGAAGCCGTGGCTCTCTTCCGGATAGTAGATCTCCGAGAAATCCTTGCCTTCCTGAATCAGTTTCTCGGTCAGCTCGACCGCGTCCTGAAACATCACATTATTATCAACGATGCCGTGCACCACCAGAAGCGGATTCTTCAGC
>JBGPES010000012.1:0-11033 GCA_041482935.1 Minisyncoccia bacterium
ATCGGTCAATTTTCCGCCGAGATTCTCTTTCATGAAACCAATATAGCGATCGACAGTCTCGATCCATGTTTCACGGCGATTTTCTTCGGGAATCCAGTTCGAATACGTCCGGTAATACACGAATTCGGCGAGCTGGTTCTTAAAATATTTTTTACTTGCCGCGGCGAGCGTGGCTACGCGCTCGGGGATCGCCCGTTTCATCTCGCGGATCTCGGCGCGGTCTTTGCGATACAAAATATAGGACTTCGCCGTCTTGGGGAAGTCCATTAAGATCAGCTGGGTCTCGACCACATCCTGGATGTCTTCGATTGAGGGGATGTGGTCCTTGGGAAATTTCTTCGCGAGGTTCGCGACGACCTGCTCCGAAACTTTTTCGGCGTCATCCTTCGTGTTGCCTTCGCCCGTCACCTGCATCGCGCGCGAAACCGCGCTCGTGATCCTCGTTTCGTCGAATGGCACAATCCTCCCGTCGCGTTTCCGAACTTCTGTGAAGGGATTTTTCGTGAAGAACATGTAAGGATCGTGTATGTGGTTAGGAATTTACTGTTATCTCTATTTTACCATTTTAAAATTTTAGAAAATGTGCATAACTTTTTATTGTTGTCAGAATTTCACAACTTTTTGCGACATGACGCGTAAAACGCTCCGAACAAGACCCGACAGATCATCAAATTGGAGATAAAATTGACGCAGGTCGTTCAAAATGCTAGATTTAGGGTATTATCACTCGATATGAAGCATAGTTTCGAAAAACCAGACCCAATCGGTGGTATGGAAGCTATGAGAAGTGGTCGTTTTGGTCCACCTCTCAAGAAATCGAGCAAAAACGGAAGTCAGCCATAGCCAACGGCCAGGATCCGGAATCAGCGGAGAGGTTGCTTAAGGCAAAAATGGCAGGAGCAACCCGAAACCTTCGTGAAAAACAGGGCGAAAAGGCTATAAAGGGTCTTGAAAGAGAGTTAGAAAAATAGATATAGGATTGATCAAGCAAAATCAATGTCCAAGAACCATGAAATTCCCGAAAATGCCCCTCTTCCCGATGGAAGCCCGGTTCCACCAGAGGAACGGCTGTTGACACCGAATGAGGCGAGACAGCAATTTAAGAATTTTTTGGCGGGACGGCAAGAGAAAAAACCCATAGAAAAAAGCACGGAACCTTTTGTTAAAGGTGGCGTGCCAGGCGCAAAAAAAGAATTCAAGGAATTTTTGGACGACCACAAGGGACAATAAAAGCGGATTCCCGCCCCGCCTATGGCGAGGCTCGCCCGCTTCGTTCAAGCTTCGGCGGAGCGGGCGCGGGGCGGTTCTGCGGGGATAAACTGCCACTGTCCGCGCAGGGGACAGCGGCAGTTTATTTTTCCTTTATCTTTTCTTTGAGATTCATGGAACTCGGTTCTGATATGCTGGGAAGAATTTATTATGGAAGCCGAGCCGCCAAAGAAAAAATTTTGGGCAAATAAAAAAATTATTGCCGGATTTTTGGCGGTCGTTCTTGGGGGAGGTCTCGGATGGTACGGGCTTGCGTACGGATTCGGTTCATTAGCGAGTGCATGGCGCGATACGCAATCGTTGGCGGTAAAAACGTTCCGCGACGTTCTTGGGTCCGGAGGGCGGGCACAACTCGCCGCCGAAGTCGATCTTTCCGGTGCGGGAGAAAATTCTTTTTTCGCAGGATCAAGCACGGTGTCCGTGGATGCGGGGACCAGTGCGGACGCTCCGACGAATTCCATTGCATTTATAGAAGCATCCATGGTGCCGGAAAGCGCGGCTTCCGCGCAAAGCGGCAGTATCGTATCCGCGCCAAGCCCGGAGAAAAAAATAAAAGAATATGTTTCTCCCGAATCAGTTCCAAAAAACGATCCGCCCGTCTCGAATTCAAATCCGGTATTGTCTCCCGCAATGTTTACCGCTAAAAATTCGGAAGCAAGCATTACCGTTCCCGTTTGCAGTTTCCGGGCGGCGGCCGATCCGATTCATCGGATTCTCCTGAACGAAATCGCATGGATGGGGTCGCTCGCGAGATCCGGCGAAACGGCGGCGCAAGCAACCAATAATGAGTGGATCGAATTGCGTGACAACGCGGGAGCGGACGTCGATCTTTCGGGCTGGCAAATCGTCAATCAATCGGAAAAATTCAAAATCACGCTAGATGCGAACGAGCGCATACGCTTCGGAGAATTTTTCCTTCTCGAGCGCGCGAATGATGGCTCCGTGCCCGGTATCGCGGCGGATAAAATCTATTCCGGAACGCTTTCGAATAGCGGCGAGTGGCTGCGTCTTTTCGACCGCGATTGCCGCCTCATTGATGAAATAAATGCCTCAAGCGGCTGGCCGGGAGGGGATAATGGCACCAGGAAAACGCTTGAGCGCGACCTCGTTGACCTTGATTGGCATACGAGCGGCTTTCCCGGAGGTACGCCCAAGGCCGCGAATTCCGTGGTGCTCGGGATGATTGGAGCATTGCCGTCCGCTTCGCCACCACCCGATGCATCTTCTTCGGGCCGAATAGTTGCGGATTCTTCGCCGACTTCGACGGATAATTCTCCTGCGGATTCGACGGAGGCGTCTTCAACTCCTCCCGATGATACATGGGTTTCGTCCTCCTCGGAACATTCGCCCTCGCCTGCGCCGGAAAATGCGCCTCCCGTGACGGAAATTCCATCGCCTCCGCCGAGTTCGGCGGGGCCGACCCATCCCGTGATCGCAGCTCTCCAAATTACGGGCGCGGCAAGCACGAACGATTTCATAAAAATTTTGAATCCCGCCGACGGCGCGATTGACGTGAGCGGATGGAAGTTGAGAAAACGGACAAGCACCGGAACGGAATATTCGATCCGCGTGTTTCCCGCAGGAAGCATCGTGGCGCCGCAACATTATTTTATCTGGGCGAATTCCGCGGACGGATTTGCCGTAAGCATCGGCGCGAACGTATCGAGCACGGAAACACTGGCTTCGGATAATAGCGTGGCATTGGAGAATGCAACGGGCACCATAATCGACGCGGTAGCTTGGGGGAGCCGCGGAACCGATCAGTTTGTTGAAGGCGCGCCGTATCCCGATGATCCGACGGCGAATCAAATACTCACGCGTAAATTCGTGAGCGGCGTAATTCAAGACATTGACAATAATGCAGAGGATTTCGCGATTCAGTAAAAGCAGACAAACAAATGTATTTTCTGCTAACGAGCTAAACGGCGAGATCGTTCTGATTTCGATCTCGCCACTATAGGGCCTATCGAGCTTTTATCTATCCCATCAGGAGCTTCACCTTATCGACGAGATCATCTATCGAGACTTTTACTTTCACGAAATATTCGACGGCGCCAAGACTCTTCGCCTTCTCGATGTCGCTTGCCTGCGCCAGGTGGCTTAACACAATGATAGGAATTTTTTTGAATTCTTTATGGGAAGAAACGGATTTGAGAACTTCGAAGCCGGTTATCTTCGGCATGATGAGATCGAGGACGATCAGATCCGGTTTTTCCTCCGGAAGAACGCGCAGGGCCTCCTCGCCGTCGAACGTCTGAACCACGGCAAACCCCGACTTTTCGAGCCGTGCCTTGATAACCGTTGAAAGAAAGCGGTCATCTTCAATCAACATAATTTTTCTTTTATCGGGCGGCATATCCTACTATTATAATTGCGCGTGGCGATTTTTACCAGAACCCGTCTCAGAAGCATGTCTCAGGCCTCGTTTTCCCGAGCTTTTTCCGAAAGCCCCCTTTTTATAGTAGAATAATGAAGTTGCCATGTTTACCTTATTTTCACTCGTCGTAATGGTCGTTATCCTCGGCGGCATCGTTGCCGCAACCGAGGCGGCACTGTTTACGGTGCCGCATGCCAGGGCGCGGTTTTTGGGAGAGGAAGGCGGCGCCGGAAAAGCGCTCTTGGGGCTCAAGGAATCGATGAGCGAGCCCATCGCGACCTTAACCGCGTTTTCGAGTCTTATCACCATCGTCGGCAGCGTATTCTCGGGCGTGCTTGCGGCAAGGGTGTTCGGTGCCGACTGGGTGGGGGTATTCGCGGCGGTGCTTACGGTCGTGATCATGGTGCTTGGAGAAATTATCCCGAAGCGGTTCGGCGAGCGGTATGCCGAACAGGTGGCGCTTATTACGGCGATTCCTTTAAAATTCGCCTCGAAGATCGTTTGGCCGGTTGCGCGCGCCATCGAGAAACTTATCGGCCCGATCGCGCCCCGCAGGCGGGCTTCGACTTCCGAAGAAGAGATTGCGTTTCTCGCCAAGATCGGCGTGCGCGAGGGCGCCATCGAAAAATACGAGGGAGACCTTATTCAAAGGATTTTTAAATTGAACAACATTAACGCCGCGGACATGATGACGCCGCGGCCGCTTGTTTTCTTTCTTGACGGGAACAAAACCCTGGGAGAGGCCGAAGACCTGATCTACCAATCCAAATATTCGAGGATCCCGGTCTATGACGGGCGGCCGGATAGGGTGGTGGGGATCGTTCACGTAAAGGATCTCCTCAAAGCATTGCTTCAGAACAAGAGCGGGGTCTTGCTTCGCGAATACGCCAAATCGCCGCTCGTGGTGCCCGAGGATAAATTGGGCGACGAATTACTCCGGGAATTTCAGAAAACGAGGCAAAATTTGGCCGTCGTCGTTGACGATCACGGCAGGGTTGTGGGTGTTGTGGGCGTCGAAGACATTCTCGAAGAACTTGTGGGAGAAATTTTGGAGGAGAAAGAAATTTCCCCGGAACTTATCAAGCGCGTCTCCAAGAGCGAGGTTGTGGTGCACGGCGAAACGCAGGTGTCGGTATTGAACCGATTTTTCAACATCGAAATACCCGACCACAGGACGCTGAACGGCTTTTTACTCAAACGATTCGGCAGGCTTCCCGCGCGCGGCGAGGTGGTGGAGGCGGAAAATTTGAAGTTTATTGTCGAGGAGATCAGCCCGAGTGCGATCGAACGGGTGCGTGTGATCAAGGGGGAATAAAATTCCAGCTCGTAAGCCAGCTAAGTCGGGGCTTAGCCGCTCAATGAACTCGATAGCTAATCTTTTGTCATCCTGAGCTTGCGAAGGATCTCCTACGGTAAAACTTAGGAGATTCCCTGCCTGCTTGTCGGCAGGTAGGGAATCCGACCCGCTCAAGCGGGATCCACTCCTGTGCGGGTTCAGAGCAGATTTTGCTTTCGCGCCGATAATTTACGATAATGAAAACATGTTGGAGGTAAAAAATCTCACGAAGCAGTTTGGCGGAACGCTCGCCGTGCGCGGCGTATCGCTCGCGATAAAACCCGGCGAGATCTATGCGCTCATCGGTCCGAACGGGTCGGGGAAAACGACGATGATCAAGACGATCGCGGGGCTTTTGCGGCCGACCTCCGGAGAAATTCTGATTGAGGGAATCAATGTGGCGAAGGATCCGGCGGCAACAAAAAGAAACGTCGGCTATATTCCCGACGAGCCTTCGGTCTGGCCCTCGATGACAGGAGAAGAATTTCTCCATTTTGTGGGGGCGTTGTTCGGCATGGATGAGGCCTCGCGCATCCGGAGGGTAAGGGAAATCCTGCCGCTCTTCAGGCTTGAAGGGATCGAGAAAGGATATTTCGAGGATTACTCGCGCGGCAACAAACAGAAGTTTTCGATCCTTGCGGCATTGCTCCACGAGCCGAAGGTGCTTCTTGTCGACGAGCCGATCGTGGGGCTTGATCCCACGAGCGCGGAGATCGCGAAGAAGGAATTCCAAAATTTCGCAAAGCGCGGCGGAGGGGTTCTCCTCGCCACGCATACGCTTCCGGTCGCGGAAGAGATTGCAACGACGATCGGCGTGCTGAAGGAAGGCCATCTTGTTGCCTCGGCACCCTTCAAAGAACTCGTTCTCCGTGCAAAACTTGGTCCCCGCGCGACCCTCGAAGATGTCTATAAAGTTTTAAGCGCATAATGCTCCGACTTTTCTTGCGTTATCATGAGGGACAGATCCGCCGCTATTTCAAGTCGGGGAGGCCCGCAAAGCTCATCACGGTGTTTTTATTTCTTGCCGTGCTTGCGGGCGTGGCCTACGCCATTTACGCTTTTTTCAAATGGGAGTTCAAGCTTGTCGCATTCGATGAATACCTGCGCGGCGCCCTGCCATTGTTTCTGAACGAGATATTATTCCTTGTCGTCTTCATCCTCGTTTTTTTCAGCGCTTTCGTGACCGGGCTTTTCAGCCTTTTCCGCGGCCAGGACGATACTTGGATCGTGGCTTCTCCAAAATTCAGATCGATCTTTTGGTACACGTACATTCGGGTATTCTTGTCTTCGATGTGGCCGATACTCGTCGTAGCGTTGCCGGCGTTTCTGGGATTCAGGGATTCCTACCATATCGGAATTTCCGGTATCGTGCTTTCTCTTGTCTCGATGGTATTTCTCGTGGGGTTCGCGGTGTCGCTCGGTCTGTTTGTTATCCTTGCTTGCGCGCAGATCCTCTCTCTACTGGGTTCAGTATTCCGCAAGAGATTCCTGACGCTCGGACGGGTAGTGCTGTTCGTCGTCGTGATTCTTGCATGCGCGGCATTTTTCATGTGGAATCGGGTAGGAACTGGGGACATCGTAAAAATTTTCGCTCCCGTTGATTCCGCCTGGAAACTTTCGCGCACCGACGTGATTCTCGACCGTTTCAGCGTCTTCCCTTCGCACCTTTCGGCGCTCACGCTTTTCGATCTCCAGATCCAAAACAATTATGCGGCGCTTGCCTCGGTAGCGAGCCTCTTCGGACTTTTCCTCGCAAGCTTTATCTGGATTTGGGTCGCGTCATTCTTTTATCTTCCGTTGTGGCAGGTGCTCCAGGAGGGGCGGCTTCAGGCGAAAACCGTTAGCCGCGGAATCGCCAAAGGCCCTGTCCGTTTTCCGAGATATTTAAAAAGCCCGTTGGGCGCCCTCTTCGAGAAGGAGGCGATGGTTCACGTTCGCGAGATGAAAAACGTTTTATGGTTCGGATTCCTCTTTTTCCTCTGGCTTATTCAAGTGAGTTTGGGATTTTTCATCAGGCGGAACATGCTGCAATATCAGGCGACGCTCGACACGACGTCCATTCTCATCGAGACGCTCCAGATTGCGATTGCCGCTTACTTCGTGAGTTCGTTCGTCCTGCGGTTCGCCTTTCCGTCATTCAGCACGGAGCGTAAGACCGCCTGGATCTTGGACACGGCGCCCTTAAAAACAAAAGACATATTTTGGGCGAAGCTTTTTTTCTACGCGGCATCGTTTCTCGCGATGGGACTCGCGCTCGGCGTCGTGAACTCATTTATCGTGAACGTGGCGCTAGAGAACGCTCTCTTGTTTCTCTTTGTTATCGCCCTCATGACCTTATTCATCACCGTATTCGGGATGGCGCTCGGAACGATATTCCCGAATTTCGAAACGGACGATCCGCAGGTTTTGAGCACCTCGCTCGCAGGACTTTCCTTCATCTTCGGATCGCTCGCTTACGGCGGGGTAGGCGCTTCGATGTTCTATTTGTTTCTCGCCAAGGGTATGTTCTTCGGGCTCGCGGGATTTATTTTGCTCACGCTGTTGGGAATCGCGCTACTCATCTCCTGGGCCCTCCGCTCACTCGATACGTTCGAATTCGTGAAAAATTTTGAGTAAGCTGTCGGCAAAGATTCCCGACCCTCATTTCCGATTTCAAAAATATATCTGCAGAGAATCCGTATGCGCATCTCCTCCCGTAAGAAGGGGTGTCTTTTTGCCCTGCAGCAAAACACGTGCTATAAAGAAGATAGTTTTTCCCCGGAGGTTGCGATGGAAGCGAAAGAAATCCGAAAAATTATCAATGAGGAACTTGCCCGCCAACACGATGCGCGGGGCGGTCCGGCGATACTCATCGGTCTTTGCGTTGCGGAAGCCCGCCGAAGAATTATGCTCACGATCGCCGAGAAGACCATGAAGTCCGGCGTATCCGAAAAGCAAAGGGATATATTCCTTGCGGCAATTGATACCGAACGAGACGTAAAGCTTTTCCGGCTCCTTCTCCTCTCGTTTCGCGAATCCGACGACACGAATTGCGACGTAACTATCGATGACGTTTCCGGATTGCTTTCGATCTATGAGCGCTGTCGGAACATGTGCGAATTTCTGAATGCTGAATTTGAAAATGCCCCCCAATGCCCCAGGAACCACTGGGGAGCGAAAGGAAAAGAGCGCCTTCTCTCTCTTGCCGCGGAATTTGAAAAAACGCGAAGCGCATTGCGCGCCGATGTAATGAAACACAAGCGAAGCGAGTTCGACCCGGAACACATCGAGGCTTTTGAAGAAGTGATTGATTGGACGCGGGTCGTTGCGGTCGGCCGCGAACGCTACCAGGAATTTACCGGCACACTTAAAGGCGCTCTTCAGGTCCTTATGCTGCATGTCGAATTTATTTCTCTGAATGGTTCAGAAAATCTGCCAAATTAATAACCCTCGCCGTATAGCGGGGGTTTTGTTTTGAAGACGAGAAGGCGATTTTTACCCTTCTTGTCTATTTTTTGATCTCGCGTCGCTTTTCGGTTCTCAAGCTTTATAAAAATGCCCCGCAAATACTGCCGCATTTTAATTGATCCGCGTCCGCGGTGCGGGAATTTTCACAAACCACATGCCGCAAAAGCCGATTGTGAGATCCTGGAGTGGAATTTCCTGGCCCCGCGGATCCTCAAGGATCAGCCGCTGGGGATGGCGTGCGGCTTCGGGAGTATTCCGGGTGACTTCAATGATTCTCGCAACCATAAATGGGCCGCCTCCTTGTAATTCTTTGAACATCAAAAGCTTCAGGCTGATTTCTTCTCCTTTGTCGTCTTCCAGTGCTTCATTCCAGGCAACGAAGTTTCCCACTGCAAAGGTTTCCATGTACGCCTCCTTTTAAAAGCGTGCCGGATTCTCAGTTTAAGGTATAACAGCAGAGCGCATTTGTAAACTGCTTTGATTTTCTTTCGGTTTTTGTGCACACTGAGAACATTATTTCTTGCATTTGTCGCCCCGGCGGAGGCCGGGGTCCGCGCTTCCCCAAGTTGGAAAAAGAAATATTAAAACACAGATCCTGCCTGCCGGTCGGCCTCCGCCGGGGCGACGACGCTATGATCCAATTCACTATCACCAAGAATTCAAAAAAGAGCCGTGCCCGATTGGGGGTTTTGAAGACCCCGCACGGGGAAGTGCTCACGCCGAGCTTGGTTCCCGTGGCTACGCTCGCGACCGTGAAATCCATGCGGAGCGACGAAGTGGCAAAAACCAAAACACAGATTCTGATCTCGAACACGTACCATCTTCACCTTGCGCCCGGCGAGAAGGTCGTCAAAAATGCCGGCGGACTTCAGAAATTCATGAATTGGCCGCATCCCATGATGACGGACTCGGGCGGATTCCAGGTGTTCAGTCTCGGATTCGGCCGGGACTTGGGCGTCGGGAAGATACTCAAGTTTTTTCCCGGGAAGATCGATCGCGCGATCGAAAAAGGCGCTCAGCCGAAATTCTTGAAGATCACGCGCGAGGGCGTGCGCTTCCGTTCGCCCCTGGACGGGAAGGAGCTTTTCCTGGGGCCGAAGGAATCGATCGCCATCCAGGAAAAATTGGGAGCGGATATCATCTTCGCCTTCGACGAATGTACGCCGCCTTTGGTCACGCACGAATACGCGAAAAAATCGCTTACGCTGACCCACGACTGGGCGAAGCAGTGTCTGGAAGCGAAGAAATCAAAACAAGCACTTTTCGGCATCGTTCAGGGTTCGCACTTCGAGGATCTGCGGAAGGAATCCGCGTCGTTCATCAATTCCCTGGGGTTCGACGGCTTCGGGATCGGCGGCGATTTGGGCGATTCAAAAGTGATGACGCAGCATATCTTGGATTGGACGATGCCGCACCTTGATCCGAAAAAACCGAGGCATCTTTTGGGGATCGGGCATCTTGAAGACATGGAACCGATCATAAAATGCGGCGTGGATACTTTTGACTGCACGGTGCCCACGCACTACGCGCGCCGGGGAGTGGCGTTTACGAATCGCGGCAAGCTCGATTTCAGGAAGGCGCAACTCTTGAAAGACAGAAAGCCCATTGATGCGGAGTGCGAGTGCCTTGTCTGCCGGGAGTACCAACGGGATTATATCGCGCACCTCGTGCGCGCAAATGAGATTACGGGCGGTGCACTTCTTACGTTCCACAATCTTTTTTTCTTCAATACCTACGTGGAAAAAATAAGGGAGAAAATCGAGCGCGGGATTTTATAAAAAATATTTAATGAGGTTGTGGACAAGAAAATCCCCGCACAACCTTGAAAACCATGCCCAAATCGCGCTATTGGCACGTGCTCATATTTCATAGTATAATTTCCCCATAGTTATTTGGTATGGGGGATTTTTTATGCTTTGATAAAAATATAAAGGCGTGAATCTGCGTATTGCAATATGAACCAGAAACGTAAAGTCGCCATTTTCGACATCGACGGAACGATCTTCCGATCGAGTTTGCTGATCGAGCTCATCGAGGCGATGATCGACGAGGGTATTTTCAAGCCCGGAGTGAGAAGGTTGTATGCGAAAGAGAAGCAGAATTGGCTTGATCGGAAGGGCGACTACGAAGCGTATATCCGGAGTGTAATTCGTGCGTTTGAGCATCATATTGAAGACGTGCGCTACGCGGATTTTCTGCGAGTGAGTAAAGGAGTTGTAGAGTTGCAGAAGAACCGCGTCTACCGCTATACGCGCGATCTTGTGCGCGAACTAAAAAAGAAAAAATATTACGTATTGGCCATATCGCATTCGCCATGGGAAGCAGTCAGGGATTTTTCAAAAAACCTTGGGTTCGGCAAGGTATATGGATTGGTGTACGAACTTGACCGTACGAAGAAGCGATTCAACGGGAAGATCCTTCACTCGGATCTTATTTTCGACAAGGCAAAAGTCCTGAAGCGCGCGCTGGAGATAGAGAATCTTACGCTCAAGGGTTCTGTCGGCGTTGGCGACACGGGAAGCGACATCTCGTTCTTGCGGCTTGTCAATCGTCCGATCTGTTTCAATCCGAACCGGAAGCTCTACCGCCACGCGCGCCGTGCCG
>JBGPES010000013.1:0-10533 GCA_041482935.1 Minisyncoccia bacterium
GGCGTTGTCCGCATGATTATGTTCTTTTGCTGGCATGTTTTGATTATAGCATGAAACTGATATTTTTCGGGATGATCGTTGACGGGCAGCAGAATCACGTGCTACAATCTTCGCAGCTTGACGCAAAAATCCGACGCCGTAGGAGGGTTGATTATGAAAGGGTGGCTGATTGAAGCCGTGGGAACGGCCTCCGGAATACTGACGACAGCCGCATATATTCCCGGAGTAATTAAGGTATGGAAAGCGAAACCCGCCCCCGCACTCGCGGTGTCCGGCCTGCAATACGTGACGGTAAGCATAGGAATATTCGGCTGGCTCATCTACGGAATCATGCTTCACTCGCGACCGATCATTATCGCGAATGCTGTCACGCTCGTCCTTGCGTTATCCATCCTTCTTTACAAACACATCTATGGGTGAAAATTTAGAGCGCTCCGACCACGATCGGGGCGCTCTTTCATTTTTTCGCGATAAATAACTATAATTCCACCGTCTCCCCTATTTTCGGCACCTCGGTCATAACCGCCATTTCGTCACGTATTTTTTGCGCAAGCACCATGCTTGACCGGTCTTCGCCCTGGACCACGAACACCTTTTTAAGCGACTGCCGCAAGGACCCGATCCATTCGAGCAGTCTCGGCTGGTCGGCATGCGCGGAATAGCCGGGAATGTCCCGCTTCTTGCAACGCACGGGCACGGTTTCACCGAAAATATTCACCTCGCTCGCGCCATCCATGATCTGCCGACCCAAGGATCCCGCTGCCTGATATCCCACGAAAAGGATCGTGCTCTTCGGGTCGGGAAGATATCGCATCTCGTGGTGAAGAATCCGACCCCCCTGGGACATGCCCGATCCCGCAATAACCACCTTCGGCGGTTGTACATTGTTAATCTCTTTCGACTGCTCCGTCGTGAGCGTGAGATGGAGTCCGGGGAAATTCATGATGTCGTCTCCCGTCCGGGCAACGGCGAGCGTTTCTTTGTTGAAATAATTTTCGTATTTTTTATAGACCGCAGTGAGTTTGATGGCCAAGGGGCTGTCGACATAGACCGGCACGCGCGGCACGCGGCCTTCCTGGAATAGCTGGTGAAGATGATAGAGAAGTTCCTGGGTGCGCTCCATGGCAAAGGTGGGGATAATAAGCGTCCCCTTCGCGCGTACGGTGTCTTCGATCACGTCCTCAAGCATTTCTTTGCGCTTGTCCACATTTTCATGCACCCGATCGCCGTAGGTAGATTCGATCAGACAATAATCGGCATAATCCAGTTTTTCCGTGGATTGAATAATCGGCGAGGGAAAGTTGCCGAGGTCGCCCGAGAATACAATTACTTTCCCCTCCGTCTCCACCCGTATAATTGACGACCCCAAAATATGCCCCGCGTCGAAAAGCTCCGCGTTAAAATTTCCGACAGTGATCGGCGCATGATAATCGATTTTCCGCCACACCTTCATGACGCGGTCCACATCTTCCACGGTATAAAGCGGCGGCTTCCCCTCGCGCTCCGCCTCTTGGGATAAGATATGTTCCGAATCCAAGAGAAGGAGCTCCGAACAATCTTTTGTTGCGGGCGTGGAATAAATCGTTCCGCGGAATCCCTCTTTATAAAGCTGCGGCAAGCGGCCGATATGATCCAGGTGCGCGTGCGTGATGAATACCGCCTTGATCTCGCTGGGACGATAAGGAAATCCTTCGAAATTTCTCCGTTCCGCATAGTGGCTCCCCTGGTGTAAGCCGCAATCGACCATTGCCTTATCTCCGCCCGATTCGAGAAGATAATTCGATCCCGTCACCTCTCCCGCGCCGCCGCAAAAAGTAAGTTTCATCCCGTTTAGAGATGGGAAGCGCTGGCGCTTCCGTTGATACGCGACAAAACCTTTGATTGGCACAGGAACATAATTAAAAGATTAGACTTGGTTGATAAGTTGGGTTGTCTCTGACGGGATTCATATAGGTTTTATTATAACGTATTGACGAGAAAAGTCTTTGTAGCTTGATTTTCGCGAGCGATCGTGCTATACTCAAACAAGTTGTGAAATCATACGTCAGGAGGAATGAGTGGCCGATCCCGCACGTGGAGTCTGTATCCCCATCCCGGATGTCGATATCCTTGGAGAAGAATCTTCTTCCGAGAAAGATCCTGCCCCTGCCATTGCCGTGCCAAAAGCTGCCGGCCGCGATTCGCGCCGCAAATGTGAATCGAAACGGATGGATTTTTTCCATCGTTCCTGCCGCCGTCGATAAATTTGAGATGCCGCACCCGTTTTCGGAGTGCGGCCTTTTTATTTTTAATGTCGTATCGCGAAAAGATCTATATCCTTCCGTTTTTCGTGAATTCCAAAATCTCTTCAGCAACCTTCTTCTCGTTCCAGGGAATCTTCTTTCCTTTCGCAACATGGATCGAGTCTTCGCTCCCTTTGCCGGTCATAATCACGGCATCGCCCGGCCGCGCGAGCGATATCGCCCTCATGATCGCGGTGCGCCTGTCTAATATCTTTTCGTGATCGGGAAGATGGTATTCCCCGCCCGGCACGCGCGAGAAGCCCGAGGCAATCTCTTCGAGGATGGCCTCCGGATTTTCGTTGTAGGGATCTTCATCGGTGAGGATGATCTTGTCGCAATATCCTGCGGCGATCTTTCCCATCGCCGGCCGCTTCCATTTGTCGCGCCCGCCGCCTGCGGCTCCCAGGACACAGATCAATCGCTCCCCCTTTCCGCTCGACATCTCGCTCCTCATCGCCCGGTACGCGGACTCGAGCGAATCCGGCGTGTGCGCGTAATCGACGACGACCGAAAACGGCCTCCATTGCACGAACTCCATCCTGCCCGGAACGCCCCCGAAATGACGGAGGGCGTCTTCTATGATCTTTTCCCCAACGCCGATCTCCTTCGCCACCGCAACTGCCGCCGCAATATTCGACTGATTGAAATTACTAAGAAGAAATGGCGGCGGCGCAATGTCCCCTGCCGAACGCGCGGGTGTTACCTGCGGCATGATGCGCTGCATTTCTTCGTCGTTCCGCGAGTATACTGCAGGCGAAAATGATCGCAGCGCCTGTGAAAAAAATTCGAAGTGTTCGTCGTCGCGATTCAAGAATAGCTTTCCCTTTTTCGCTCCCACGTAGCGCAGAAAGCCGAGTTTCGCCCGGCGATAATTCTCGAACGTGCCGTGCGATTCGATATGTTCCGGCGAAAGATTCGTGAGGACTCCCGCATTCCACTCGATGAAGCGGTGACGCGACTGTACCGAGCCCTGCGAAGTCGCCTCGACGATCGCGTATCCGCACCCGGCTTTGACCGCCCGTTCTAAAAATTGCTGTAGATATCCGCGACCGGGCATGGAATTATCCGTCGGTTTTTTTCCATTCTCATCACCGATCTTTATGCGCAGAGAGGAAATAAGCGCGATTTTCTTTCCTGCAGCCTCGAGAATGGCATTCAAAAGTTCGATCGTCGTGGTTTTTCCCTTCGTGCCCGTAACTCCGATCACATAAATATGCCTGCTGGGGGCGCCGCGAAGCACCGAGCCGATCCACGCCAGAAAGAGATGATATGCTTGTTTCATTTTGATTGGGAAATGTCTCGCTTACTTCCCTGCCAAAATTTGGAGCGCAGCTTTCAGGCGATCTTCTAAGTTGGTAATTTTCTCGTCCACTTTCTGGAGTGCGACCTTCGCCTGATCGCGCCGATAGCCCAGTCCGGTAAGCGTTTCCACGAGATCCGCGTCCACATCCATTTTGCCCACGGCCGCCTCCGATTTCTCGGCGCTCACTTTTGTGCGAAGCTCAAGAATGATGCGTTCCGCGGTTTTCCTGCCGATGCCCGATGCGCGCGTGAGTAAATCCGGCCGGCCCTCTTTGATCGCCGCGGAAAGATCTTTGAGATCCGAAATATCCATAACAGAAAGGGCCGATTTCGGCCCCACGCCCGAGACAGAAAGCAGAAGCATGAAGAAGCGAAGTTCTTCGGAGCTCGGGAATCCAAAGAGGTCAAGCGCGTCCTCGCGGACATGGAGATGAGTAAAGAATGAAACAATCCCGCCTACGGGTGGTAGTGCACGAAGCGTGCGCCCGCTCGTGAATATCTTGAGCCCTACGCCTGCCTGTCCGGTAGGCAGGCCCGAAACATCAACCACCGCGAAGTTGTCGCATTTTAAGGTCAGTTTGCCGGAGATGCTGTGGATCATAAATTTATTATATCGCACATTGACATAATCTCGTACTCGTATTAGGCTTGGGATAGTAAACGACGTCGAGGAGGTGCGATGACGATGATTACCCGAGGGCCGTGCCCTCATGAATGCGGGTGCCCGTGTCATACGCCGGAAGGAATACATATCTCACACTTTGCCGCCTGTTGCTCCGGCTGCAATAAATGCGGCAAGAATATCCGGCGGGGCCTTATGGAAAGGCACCCTACCGAGTGCCACCCAGAAGAAAAACAGAAGTAATAAGTCGACGTTTTCGATACCCAATGCTTGCCGCCCACTAAATCCGGGCGGTTTTTATTACGCTTGCAATTTTCTTGTGCCTCGGCTACAATAACCACTATGCCTATTACCCAATCAGCAAAAAAAGCATTGCGCCAGGGAGTGCGCCGCCATGCGCGGAATCTCGTGAGGAAAGACGCCTATAAAAAGGCGGTTAAAGAATTCCGGGCTTTCGTGGCCGAAAAGAAAACCGAAGAGGCGAAGAAGTTCCTGCCGATGCTCTACAAGGCGCTCGACAAAGCCGCAAAGACGAAGGTAATCGAAAAGAACAAAGCGAGCAGGTTGAAGTCAAGGCTATCGCATCTCCTCAAATAAGTTCTGTGCACAAAAAACCGGCATATCAATTGCCGGTTTTTTGATTTAACTTATTACGAGATCAACCAACGCCTCTTCATAGTCCAGTTTCCCTGATTTGATTTTCATATCATACTCCGCCATCTCGGCGGTTTTTTCGCGCCATTGTGAAGCCAGGATATTGAAAATTTTCGGCGGCGGATCGCCAAACGCTAACATTTTCTCCAGAGCCCACAAGCGATTACCGATCTCCCGGCCTCTGAGCGAGTTAAGTATGGCCCAATAATCAGGCGCAACCTCAAGATCAAAGGCCTCCAGATCTTTCTTGGTAACGACTTTTCGGTCGAGGCCGCTCAATTTTTGGAGTTCGGTCACGAGCCCCCAAGTATTCTCTTTATAAACATCGGACAGAAATCGCATGGAAAAATCATCGAGTGCCAGGCCCAATTTCTTCGCCTCGGCTATTAGAAACGCTTCCCGTTCGTTGCCTATAAGATGGGCGAACATCTGCGAAAGCGCAGGTTTCTCGAGGAGAAAGCCGAGCGACTTGACCGGTGCTTTCCGTTCCGAAAGAAGAACGGTGGTGTTTTTCTCGCCCGCAAGGGGCTCTAAAATACCGGCCAATTCGTCGCGGACACTCTCGTCAAAACCGTTTTCCACAATCGCCAGTTTTTTCGCTCCAAAGATCGACTGATTCCTCAAAAACGCACGCAAATTTTCAAGGCTTTCTTTTTCGAGCAAATCAAACGCATCCACGCTCAGGCCGGAATACTTCTTTTCAAATTCTTTTATATACCACTTCTTTTTTTCTTCGCGGCGGTAGTCGTCCGGACCAAAAAGGAAAATAATCATAATATATTATTTTCCTTTTTGCCCTCGCGAAGGTGGGGTCCCAGGCCTTTTAAAAAGACGGTCATTTCCTTTTTTGCCCGCTGTCTTTATAAACTCTTTGAACAACGGATGCGGATTGAGCGGCCGAGATTTCAGTTCGGGATGAAATTGCGTCCCCACGAAAAATGGGTGTTTCGATTGCGGCAGTTCCATAATTTCCATAAGCCGCCGGTCCGGGGATTGGCCGGAGAAAATAATTCCTTTTTTCTCCAGTCGCGCAATGTAGGCGGGGTTCACTTCGTAGCGATGCCGGTGTCGTTCGGAAATGACATTTTTCCCGTAAGCACGCCGCGCAATCGTGTCTTTCTTTAAAACCGCCGGGTACGCGCCCAAACGCATTGTGCCGCCGTAATTTTTATCCGCCAAATTCTTTTTTTGCTCCGGCAGAATATCGATCACGGGATATTTCGTTTTCGGGTTCACCTCCGTCGTATCGGCGTTCTTGAGCTTTAACGCGTCTCTCGCAAACTCAACGACCGCCAACTGCATTCCGTAGCAAAGCCCCAGGAACGGGATCTTGTGCTCCCGGAGGTACTGAATTGCCTTTATTTTTCCGCGCACGCCGCGGCTGCCGAACCCGCCGGGCACGATCACGCCGTCATAGTTCTCGAGCGTCTTTAGTTCCTTTTTCCCTTTTTCAAACCGTTCCGCCTCGAGCCAAACGATCTCGGGCTTCCGCCCCAATGATGCCGCCGCATGTTTTACGGATTCGATCACGGAGATATAAGAATCGGCGAGCATAAATTTCCCCGAACCGAAGTACTTCCCCACGATGCCGATGCGCACCGCTCTCTTGGCATTTTTTATCCTCCCGACAAACCGTTTCCATTCTCCCAGGTTGTTTCGTCGCGGACGGAGGCCAAGTTTTTCGAAGATCACGTGACCCAACCTGTCTTTCTCGAAATTGACGGGGATCTCGTACAGACTCGAAACGTCCGGCGCGGAAACAATGTCTTCTTCCCGGAGATTGCAGTTCAGGGCAATTTTTTCTTTTCGTTTTTTGTCGAGAGGGACTTTCGCGCGTGCCAAAATGATGTCGGGCTGAAGACCTGCGGAGTTAAGCGTGCGCACGGCATACTGCGTAGGTTTTGTTTTTGGTTCGTTGGCATCTTCACCCTGAATCGGCAGATAGCTCACGAGGATCAAAAGCACATCGCGCGGTTTTTTGATTTTCAGCATGCGGACCGCTTCAAGAAAAAGTATGTTTTGATATTCGCCGACGGTGCCGCCGATTTCAATCATCACAATCTCCGCTTTTTCTTTCCGCCGCGCTTTTTCGATCCGGTCGATCACCTCGAGAGGGATGTGCGGCACGACTTCCACGCATTTGCCGCCGTATTCAAGATTCCGCTCTCGCGTGATGACCGACTGGTAGATGCTCCCCGTCGTCATATAATTCGCCCGCGTGAGGTCGCGGCCCAAAAACCGCTCGTAATTCCCCATGTCCTGATCGCACTCCGTGCCGTCATCCAAAACGAACACTTCGCCGTGTTCCGTGGGATTCATGGTGCCCGCGTCCACATTCACGTATGGGTCGATCTTCAGCGCCGTGACTTCAAATCCGCGCGCCTGAAGGATCTTTCCGATGGAAGCGGACGCCACGCCCTTGCCAACGCCCGACATCACGCCGCCGACTACGAAAATATATTTGGGATTTTTTGAAGACATTTTTATGAATCTATTTTTTTCTTGTTTTTTGATAAGCGGCTATGAAACGATCGCCGAGTTTCTCGAAAGAAAAATCCATATTGCTGTTGAAGTAAAAATCATCAAGGGCAAGGTGAAGGTCGACAAGGTCTTTGCCAAAAAGCACTTCTCGCGAGCCGGGATCCTCGTCTTCCACCTTTTCCAGTGAATCGAAATCGGTAAAACGGCCGTCGAGCGTAACGTTGTGGCCCATGCCGAGATATTGGCACCACCAGCCGTCGTTGTGTATCAGCGCCAAATTATGGCCGAGCGTATCCGCGATCCATTCTAAATATTCTTCGCGACCGAACTCTTCCGTGCTTTTCCCCAGCTCCTGCGCCACAAGCACTTGCGCGTCCTCCAATAATAGCCCGGATCGCTTCCTCATCCGTGGCGAGGCATCATCCCGCGTTCTTATCTCTCCGATCCTCGCTTTTGTTCCAAATGCCCTTGCCTCAATGACCGGCTGGAATTCTTCGGATATGATTTTTTCTTTCCGCGCTTCATCAAGAGAAATCTTTTTCCCGTCTTTATCAATAAGTTCCTCAAGCGCGGAGATCGCAAGAGCGCGGTGCGTGCGTACGCCGATCCCCGATAAATACTCTGCCATTTCTGCGTCCGTTTTCGCCGCAGAAGCCTCAAGGAGTCCCCCGTATTCCCCGGGCTCGGATTGTCTCTTCTCGATCGGCATTACGACGAGCTTGTTTATATCACTTTCGCTCCACTGAAGTCGTCCCGACCCCTTTGCGTCCACGTCCCGATACAACAGGCCGGTTTTGTCGCGAAAAACAACCCTGCCGACAATACCGCTCCTTAAATGATGCCTACTCACTTCACGATGCTGGATTTTTTCTCCATCGGCCGGCGACGGCATCAAAAACATACTCAGTTTTGTCGGTTTTCCCTCTTGGATATCGAACGGCAACTCGGGGAAATTCGGGTTTATCCACGTAACGTGATTTTTCACCTCAACTGCGGGCAGAGTTTCTTTTTGGGCTTCTAAATCTGCGGCCTTGCCGATTTGCAACGTCCTCTCTTTTTTTTCTCCGTCTTGAATATTTTTTAATTCCTCTACCTTTGGCATCTTGGGCAAAAATACGATGAACGACCGCCGATCTTTATTCTTTTAATTTTCGCCCGACAACGGAAGCATTGCAAGCCCTCTCGGTCGTAAGCCTTACGGGATTTTTGATAATGGCCGAAACTGCCGTCGATTCTGCGATAGTCGCGGAGCGTAAACCCGCCTTTTTTGATTCCCTCGCGGAGTACCTGTTTTATTGACCGAACGAGCTTCGTTGCCTCGTGTGGCAGTAAAGACCCGGCCTTGTGCCGGGGATGAATTTTCGCAAGCCACAAGCTTTCATCCGCATAGATGTTCCCGATACCCGCAACAATCTGCTGGTCAAGCAGTGCCGATTTGATCACCCGGGAAGAATTATCAAGAACACTTCGCAGAATTTCGGGAGTGAACTTTTTTGAGAGCGGATCGGGACCGAGGACGGGCAAAACTTTTTTTGCATGGTGCCAATCGATCGTGCCAAAACGGCGCACGTCGAGAAAGCGAAGCATGGAACCGTCAGAGAATGAAAATGCCGCCCGCTCGTGTTTTTGTCGCGGCGAAATCGGTTTTTTATCTTCGAAAAGAAGTTCTCCCGTCATCCGAAGGTGCACAAGGCAGCGCATGTCGCCCTCCGTTTCGCAAACAATAAATTTACCGTGGCGTTTCACTGCGACAACCTTCTGCGGCAACGCAAGCCGTGGCCTCGCGATCCGTTTTGTATCGAACACCGAAAACCGGCTCAGGGTTTTGCCGGTTATAGCGCCGCGAAGTTCGCGGACGATCGTTTCCACTTCTGGAAGTTCGGGCATGTCCACAGTGTCGGGTATCAGGCGTCGGGAGTCAAATAAGTCTACAAAAAATTGGATGCCTGCTTGCCCATACGTATTCCCGGATCCGCATCTGAAAGATTGCCAACGAGCTAAACGCCAGAAATCCGTTGTTATGATTTCGCGCCCGCCATACTACCGGCAGGCAGGCGCTATCGGGCTTACGAGTTGATTTTTTATTCTTCTATTGCCGCTTCATGCCTCGGAACCAGATTCGGATCGGTGGGAAGCGTGAACATGAAGGTACTCCCCCGGCCGGGTTCGGATTCAACCTGAATCTTCCCGCCGTGCGCCTGGATAATATTTTTCGCGATATAAAGTCCCAGTCCGGACCCTTCGGTGTTAATCTTCAAAGCGTTTTCCGATCGGAAAAACTTTTTGAAGAGATTCTGCATCGCTTCTTTGGGAACACCGATGCCGGTATCTTTGATGCTTATCTCTAAAAATGGTTTATCTGCCTGCTTTTCCACCTTCACCACCACTTCGCCGTTTTCGATGTTATAACGCACGGAATTCACGAGGAGGTTGTTTACCGCGAGCGATAGTTTTTGAGGATCGATCAAGACTTGCGGCAGGGGATCCTTTGGTCGATCGAAATAAATCTTTATACTGTCCCTCTTTGCGAGAGGAACGACCTGCGCCAATAGGTTATTGAGGAACACAAGAATGTCCTGGGTCTCGAACATATATCCGAATCGGCCTTCTTCGATTTTCGAAACATTTAACAGATCTTCCACTATTTTCAGAAGCTCGCGGGTCGCGGCAAGCGCGTGATCGGTAATGTTCTTGGCGTTTTCGTTGAGGGTCGTGTCTCCCGCAAGCGACTCAAGCGCCCAGTTGATCTCCGTGAGCGGCGTCCTCAGTTGATGCGATGCGATGGTCAAAAATTCGCTTTTCGACTTGATAAGCGATATGTCCCGCGTGCGGTTGCGGATGATTTTCATGAAACCGATCGGCTGTTTCTTCTCATCGCTGATTGCCGAAGTAAATACCCGGAGCTCCAAAGACGGGTCGCCGAATGACAGGTCGACGATTTGCGGATATTCACCGACTCTCGATCGGTTGATAACGGTTGGCGCAAGCGACGGGAACATTACTTGCGTAAGAAGCCTGAGTCCTCTCTTTTCGACGTCCTGCGGCTGGAACTGATGACCGAGCACCACGCCCGAATCGGTGAGAAAAAGTTTTTCGGCGGCGGGATTGAAAAATAGGATCCTGAAATTCCTATCGTATACCATGAGTGCGTCGTCAAGGCCGAAGAGAACCGTCTGAAGCTGGTTTTTTTCA
>JBGPES010000014.1:0-10014 GCA_041482935.1 Minisyncoccia bacterium
GGTACATGCCGGAACTCAGGGCATCACATTCCCAATTCCCGAACTGGGCAATTGCGCGAGTAAAGATGCGTGCCGTGCCTACTGCAACGATCCCGTGAATATGACGGCATGCATTGCGTTTGCGAAAGCTCACGGCTTGATGAATAGCGATGAAGCAACTCGTGCGGAAAAGTTCAGACAAAATTTGGCGACGGACGGCGGTCCGGGAGGGTGCAAGACCCCGGACGATTGCAAAGCGTTTTGTAGCGACACGGCGAATCTTGAAGTATGCGTTCAATTTGCAAAAGACCAGGGGCTGAAAGATCAGAACTCAGATCAGGGCGCAAAAATTTTGGCGTATATCAAATCAGGCGGAGTAATGCCCGGCGGATGCACGTCGCAAGAAAGTTGTAAGGCATATTGTAGCGATTTCACGCATGCGCAGGAATGTTTCCAATTCGCACAAAAAGCGGGCATCACTCAAGCGCCCGGGAACGGTGGTGGCGGTAATAGCGAACAAAATCCCGCACAGCTTCAGAAATTCTTGGACTTGGCGAAAAATGGACAAACGCCCGGGGGATGTACCTCAAAGGAGGCGTGCGAAGCATACTGCAAAGATTCAAGCCATCACGATGAATGCGTTGCCTTTGCGGTAAAAGCCGGATTCATTACGCAGGCACAAGCGGATCAAGAGAAGCAATCCGGCGGCAAAGGCCCCGGTGGTTGCGATTCTCGGGATACGTGCGAAGCATATTGCAATAACGATGCTCATCGCGACGAGTGTTTGAAGTTTGCCGAAGATCGCGGCGTTTTGAATCACGATCAGGTAACGCAAACGAAGCAGGGACTCACGAGTCTTCGTACCGGACTTGAGCAGGCGCCTCCTGCGGTTGCGGACTGCCTCAATTCAACGGTGGGATCGAGCACGTTAGACAGCATCCAGTCGGGTACGCTTACGCCCGGACAGGACGTGATCGGTGCGATAAAATCCTGTTTCCAAAAATTCGGCGGACAGAACGATCCGGCAAAAATTTTCAAGAATGCGCCGCCGCAAGTGACGTCTTGCCTTAAAGACAAACTTGGTAGCGATTTCAATAAAATTACTTCAGGACAGGAATCGACCACGCCCGAGATGGCCGACGCGTTCAGGATCTGCTATCAGAATGTACAGCTTCAGGGCGGTAGTACGGGGCCGCAAGGAAATAAGGGAGAGGGAGGCCGGGGCGGTCCGTCATCGGACATGGTAAAGCATTTCTTAATGACCGCGCCGCCCGAGATCCAAACGTGTCTGAAGGATAAGCTCGGTGCTGATTTCGACGCGATCGTATCCGGCACGCAAGGCGTCCAGATTGACACTTCGAAACTGAAGGATTGTTTCCAGCAATTCCGGCCGCAAATGCCCACTATGCCGGGAGAGATGATGCAGGGTTCGGCATCGGGGAGCGCAGTAGTCCAATATCGTGAGACCGATTTCAATTTTTTTCAAAAACTGCCACCGCAGGTACTTGATTGCGTCAAAGGAAAACTTGGAGGAGATTTTTTGAAGCTCCAATCGGGGGCAGAGAAGCTCGCGCCGGAGACGGATCAACTGATGAAGGGTTGTTTTACGGGAACACAACCGGGTCAGGGAATGGGGATGCCGAACCCAACCACGCCCCTACGGGGACTTTTTCCGAACGGTCCTTTGGGAGGGCAACCGATTCCGCCGCAGTATGCGCAATGCATAAACTCCGTTCTTGGGGACGGGGGAATGGTGAAATTGCAATCCGGACAAGTGACTGCCGACCAAAAAGCGCAGATATCAAACTGTGTTTCTTCGCAGGGTGGCACGGGAAAAGGCGATGGTCAGGTGCCGAACAAGCCGGATATGATGAAGCCGCCGTTCGATGGACAAACCTCTCCGCCTCCTCCATCGGGAGATATTCAACCGCCGCCTCCGCCCCTTTCTCCGTCCTCGCCCTCCACAAATCTTGGTCCAAAGTCTTTTCTGGGTAGCATAGCTTCGACCTTCGATGATTTTCTGAAGTCGTTGTTCCAGTAAGTTCTGCGGCTTTACTCCGTTAACCGTAAGCGGTTGACAAACGGCTGATTCGCTGTTAAATTTGGCATCGAGGAGGTGCACGTTGAAAAATCAGATTGCGGTGAATTCGGAACATCTTGGCAGGGTGATCGATCGTCTCGCTTCGCTTGAATTCCGCCGTTTTTCCATTGAACCAATGCTCGACGCACACATCGGTGTTTACTGGCTTACCGTTGAAACGGTTCCTGAGCGCGAAGCAGCTCTCCGGCACGAATTAGAACTCCTGAATCGTGCCGGCATTATCCTGTTTCAGGCAGTGGCAGCTAACTGCTAACGAGCAAAATCGCCCCGAAGTTTTCGGAGCGATTTTTTATTTATGCGCCCGGCATACGGACGATCAAGATAAAAAAGCCGACCCGGTTGACGGCGACACAACGTTCTTATAAATCCAACCAATGATATTCAAAAAAATCGGCCCCATGAATGGATGGGGTCGATCATCTCTTCTCCTACGAAACCTTATAAGCCAATATCACGTAGATGAGAAGCATGGAAAACACGATGCCAATACCCACGAGCCTAAAGCGCCATGTATCTCTTGTCTGCTTGAGCATGACGATTCTCCCGGGAATTACTGTCTAAAATGTACCATGACTCCTGTAATAAGTTAAATTTGCGTTCCTTGGGATCACCTTACTATGTCTTTCCAAACAGACGATATTGTATGGGTTAAGGAGATGAACAAAAGGCCGGATCCGAAGATCCGGCCATACGCACCTATTTATCCGGCGGGCTGCTTTTTGCCCCGCCCGATAATAACCAGTGCTTCCGCGACGAGAATAAGCAAGCCGCCGATATACATGTTGCGAGTGAGCTCTTCGTGCCATATCAACGCGCCGATGGCGACTGTGCATATGCGCTCGTTGTAGCCAATGACGCTGAAAATACTTCCGGGAACTTTCCCTTCCTCTCTTTTGCCCAGTGCGGTGAACACGAGAACAAAGGATACGTAAAGGAGGAATCCTCCGACGACGACTTTCGCGATAGCGACGCCGTTATTCAACGCGAGCGACTGGCCGAGTATTCTTGAGCCGACGTACATCGTCGGAATCTGGAAGCCGAGTTTCGCGAAGGTTGAAATTCTGCCGGGAACATTGAGGTGTCCGTCTCCAAGGTACGTGGAGAAAAATATCTCTCCCGAACAGCAGACCGCCGAAATAAGAGTGTATTGCAGCCACGGCGCGAAATCGACACGGCCATCTTTCCAGGCGATAATCGCTGCGCCGAGAAATCCGGCGGCGATTGCCAATACGTGAGGCACGCGCAATTTTTCTTTCAACAACAGCACGAGGAAAACAATGGATATCGGAAATGCCAGGGAATGCACAAGCGCGACGTTCGCTACCTTCGAGACATTTCCGCCGTTCGCAACCTTGTCCATCATTATCGCCGTATATTGGAAAACATTATTCGTACCGGCGAAGATTCCCAATCCCGCGAGCGCCGCAATCTGTTTCGGCGTGAGACCGGTAAAGGGATTTTTCTTTTCGATAATGTAGTCGCGAAGAAATTGGATAACGGAGAGAGTGCCACCCACAACCGCCGTGTACATGCCAAAAGCGGTAGCCGACGCCTGAGAATTATTTTCGCGATGGAAACTTAAACTTTTCAAAAGATAGCCGTTGAAAAACGCCCAGATCGACGTTGCACTGAAAAGCTTGAGATAATTCTTCACCTCCCACCTCCTTCACGTGAATCAAGCGCCAGTTTTGCCGCGCCGAGGATTCCGGCGTTGTCGCCGGGTCCGGCAATTTTGATTTCTACGCTGCGCACCATAGCGCCTCCTCATTTGACTGGATTATACTACACACAATCTAGCCTCAATCCATTAAAATTGCAAATAAATCCCCGCGCCCGAATCCGGATGGGGAGTACAACGCAACCGTTTTTCGCGCCGCACTAGGCGACGAATTTGTCGTCGGGTTTATAACTACAAAAAAAGCGGCACGAGGTTATCGTACCGCTTCGCCGATTGGTCTAAGATCGGAGAATCAGTTTCCGGGGGTGAGAAAGTTGAGAAGGCCTCCGCTTGCCCACCCCTGTATCCGGCAGGCTTCGGGATCTTCTCTTAAAATTCCATTCACGACAAAATACAATTCCGGAATTCTGCCGTGGAAAATACGGCTCGCTGAGATTTGGGCATTTTTTACCCGCCCGTATTCTTTCGTGAAACCGAGCCGCTTCAGTCCTTGCGCTATGATCCAATTATCGTGCGGCCAGACCGATCCCTGGTGATAACTCAGCGGATCGTAATCGCTCGCCTCCGACGAAAGCGTCCGGATGCCGAACGGCGTCCATAGGTCGGGCAAAAAAAGGCGGCGGACGAGAGTCGCGGCCCTTTCCGGCTCATCATCGAGGATTCCCGTAAAAAGCAGCTGACCTTGATTTGAAGCCACTCGTGCATCGGCTCCGTTTTCGTCAAGCGCAAAAGCAAACCATTGCTTCCCGGGAAGCCAAAATGTTTTCATAAACGCTTCCTTAAGAAGCATCGCTTGAGCGGATAATTCCCGCGCACGGTCGGGTTTTCCGAGAGCCGCCGCCATCTTTGAGGCGCCTACAAGGGCCGCGTAATAATATCCCTGAATTTCGACGATCGCGACGGGCGGTGTCAGCCTGAGGTGATTCTCGTCGCTATCTTTCCATCCCTGATGGAAAAGTCCCTTTGGATTTTTTCTTTCGTACGCAATAAACATATCTCCGCGTATGGCGCCATCGGTTTTGCACCACGAAAGCGCTCGTTCAATATTTGGCCACATGCTTCGCAGCCACTTCGCGTCGCCTGTTTTTTCAAAATACAGACCGCTTACATAAATGAAAAGAGGCGTGGAGTCTGCGGATCCGTAATAGGGGAAAGGCCATATTCTTTCATAGTCCTCGCTTGATTTATGCCACTCGTGAAGAATTTTTCCCGGCTCTTCCTCGCTTTTGGCGTTGAATTTTTTGCCCTGGAATCTGGCAAGTATACTGAGGGTGCACCGTGCGATGGACGGGTCATAATCGATAAGCTGCCAACTGATGATCAGGCTGTCTCTGCCGAAGAGTCCCGTATAGTGGGGAAGGCCCGCTTGTACATAACAATATTCCGGATCGCGAAGGACGCGAATATCGTTCTGTCTGCGCAGACGCAGTTCCTTGCGGCTGAGAAGCTTGGTTTTAGAGAATGCCGCGACCGGCGTTGCCGCAAAGATAGCCGCCAAAACAACCAGAGCATACGTTTTGCGAAACATGAGCGCTCCTTTTGGGATGGTCAAATGAAAAATATTCTGTTGTTACTATACACCCGCCGTCTATTTTTTCAATCATCACTCCCGAATCCATCTCCCGCATACTTTCATCCTAGCCTTGTGCCGTTTCCCGATTCAGCCCGTATCCCGGACGCAGGTGTTTCTGGGATAAGTTCTCGCATACGAGTGAGGTATAATGAAAGACAGCAATAGATCTTCTTTGAAATGGGGTGAAAATATGGAATCAAGAAAGTTGCGAACGCTATGTGTTTTGAGCGTAGCGACTGCGCTCTTGTGCGGAGGCGCCCTTTTCAAATTTCGATTTTTCCGGAGTCATAACCCGAAGGATTCAAAAATAGAAGTATACGAGTCAAGCGAAGATCTCACGGATTCCTTAAAAGAAAAACCGTCGCTCGGTTTCGGCGATTATCATCCCGGGGCATTCACGATCAATGTCGATCCCTCCGTAACATACCAGCAAATGGATGGTTTTGGAGGTACGCTTTCGGACTGCGCGGCATCATTGCTCGACAACCTTGAGATTTCGCGCCGCGAAGATCTCTTAAAGAAACTTTTCGATCCCGATCGGGGAATCGGCTTGAGTTTTTTGCGTCAGCCGATGGGGACGGGGGATTTTACATTGAAGCCCTACAGCTACGATGATTTGCCTCCGGGCCGGACGGATCCCGACTTGAAAACATTTTCCATCGACCGCGATCGAGCGCACATCATTCCGCTCCTGCAGCAAGCCATCGCGCTTAATCCGCATCTCAAAATTATGGCAACTCCGTGGAGTCCGCCGGGATGGATGAAGACCTCCGGGTCCATGATCGGGGGAAGGCTCAAAGAATCATCGTATGCCGCGTTTGCGAAGTACTTCGTCAAATTCGTGCGATCGTACGAGGCGGCTGGCATTCCGGTCTATGCGGTGACCGTGCAGAACGAACCGCTTTTCGTGCCGAATAATTATCCCGGCACGAAGATGATGCCCGGAGAACAGGCTGTCTTCATAAGCAAGTATTTGGGCCCCGCTTTCCACGACGCCGAAATAAAAACCAAGATCATGGCATTCGACCATAACTGGGACACGCTCGACTACCCGACCGCCGTATTGAACGACCGCGAGGCAGCCCTCTTTGTTGCGGGAACATCCATGCATTGTTACGGAGGGCTTGCGACCGCGCAAACCGAACTCCACGACAGGTTCCCGCAGAAAGATATCTGGGAAACCGAATGCCTTCTCGAATCGCGGGACCCGGACAATGCTATTAACTCTTTGCGGGGCGCAGCGCAGTTCTTGATTGATGTTACCCGCAATTGGTCGAAAACCGTTGTCCTTTTGAATATGATAGATGATCTGGAGAACACAACGTGCAAGCCCACCATGGACTCCGGTATCGTAACCGTCAAAACCAGAACAAGTCCGGGCGAAACTACTCTGACGGGAGATTATTTCGCGCTTGGCCACGCGAGCAAATTCGTCGTTCCCGGAGCTTTCCGAATCGCCTCCAATACGTTCGGCGAAAAAAACCTGGAAGACGTTGCCTTCCGCAATCCGGACGGCTCGATCGTACTCGTAGTATTGAACGACGGCGATACTACGCTTGTCTTCAACGTTCTCTGGTCGGGAAAATACTTCACCCATACGCTTCCCTCCCGCTCAGTCGCGACGTTCCGATGGCATTGATGATAAAAACCATACCCCGCTATAAAAGCTACGCTAACCCCGTAGCTTTTTTCTTAGCGAAAACCCCGGACGGAGGGCCCGCGACTGCCTCGAAAAAATCCAGCATTGACACATCTCGATAGGTCTCATTAGCTTGTGCCCTTTCGCGGTCTCGTACCTTTGTGGGTCAAGCCCCACAAGCATCCTTTGGGGTCGACTTCAATTTTTCTTTGAAGCACCTCGGTCTTAGACAGTTAAGCCAAGGCGATGATAATTGCTGATCCTGCAAAGATCAGCAATGCACCAAGAAGAAAATAGAGATTTGGGCTAGTGCGAAAAGCGAAATAACTAAATATGACGACGAAGAACGGATACGCAATTTCAAAAATAGATGCCGTTGAAGCACCGAGAATTTTTATGCTTGAAAAGATAAAAAAGTTGGCGAACGCCGCCAACACCAAAGAGATAATAATGAGTAACCACAACCTACCGGAGGCACCAGAAAGGGATGCCAAGGAATTCTTCTGAAAGAATATGATCGGCAAGAGTAATATCGCGGTAATTAGGGAATCGACGAAAAGAAGAGCGAAAGGAGATGCTCCTCGGAGGACCCGCTGGTCGATCGTATAAACTAATCCCCAAGTAATTGCGGCTCCGATGGCGTATAAAAGACCTGTTGAAGACATATGAAAATTATAGCTTATTGAGACCACCTCGGTCGCTTTTCAGTTGTGCCTCCGCTAGGAATCGGACCTAGAGCTCATGGTTCGAAGCCATGTGTGATATCCATTTCACCACGGAGGCAAGTATGGCGGATAGGGAAGCCATGTGTGTGATATTCCCGCCTATCGCCTGCCTGCCGGTAGGCAGGGCAGGCAGGCATTTCACCATGAGGGCCCCGAGAAACTCTGCGTTTATTTTAATCTACCACCCTTCAACTTGCAAAAATGATGTATCGTACCGGAAAAAAAAGACCTCGCTAGTGCGAGGTCGGTGACGGGGTTTGTTTCGGAAGCTTGTTGCCACAGTCTTGGCAACAAGCTCTTTTTGTTGCGCAATCGAGGCAGTAGGCAAGGCCCATCGGAGAAACGCGGTGACCGCAGGAAGTGCCCATTCCCAGGGAACAATTCGTGAGCCGGTCTTTGCAGTTGTCACAGAACATACTATCTGCCCTCCTCGGTTTTAACAGCCGACAACTGAGGAAAAGTTTAATGCGTGTCGTCAAATTTGTCAAATTGGAGTAAGCTTATTATCAAATGGCCATTCCAATGTTGGTTTTCCAGCTCACGGTGCTTATTTTTTCGGTGATGATCCATGAAATTTCGCACGGGTACGTGGCGGAATATTTGGGCGATCCCACGGCGCGGAATGCCGGGCGCCTGACCCTGAATCCTCTGAAGCACCTTGATCCGATGGGCTCTTTCATCCTGCCGGTTTCCATGTGGTTTTTGACGAACGGTGCATTTGTCTTTGGTTGGGCGAAGCCCGTGCCGTACGATCCGAGGAATCTTAAAGACCCGCTTTCGGGAGGAGCGAAAGTCGCCGCCGCCGGCCCAATCGTCAACCTCGTCCTCGCCGTCGTTTTCGGAATCATTCTCCGCATATCATATTTCATTTCAGCCGCCCCGCCGTTTTTGGGCGCGTTTTTCTCCGTGATCATTTACGTGAACATTCTGCTCGCGATCTTCAACCTCGTGCCGATACCGCCCCTCGACGGTTCGAAAGTGCTCTTCGCCGTGCTGCCCCGAAACGAGGGCAGCTTCCGCCTCGCGATGACGCTTGAGCGTTACGGCATGGTCTTTGTGCTGCTCTTCGTGTTTTTCGGGTTCTCGCTCATCCTCCCGGTCATCAACTTCCTTTTTATGCTTATTGCGGGCCAACCCGCCGCCTTTTAAAGAAAAGGGACGGGCCAACCCGTTCGGATTTTAAACTTATCGTAAAAAAGATGGAAAAAGAAAAAATTTTTGTAACTAAAACCCCGGAGGCGTCAAAGCATCCGACTCGATATATTGATCGTGAGATGCAGTCTGATGCATCTGTTTTTACAGAAAAAGAGCGGACGGCAATGAAGAAATATTTAAGCGGTGTGGGACTGATGGGGGAGGAGGCGTCGATTTTCGATAAAGCCCGTGAACGATGGTGGTATGAAAAATATGGATTTCCTTATCGCAATTCAGTAGCTCGCAATGAGGTAATTGCGCGAAAATATGCTCCGTCAAAAGAGATAGCGGAAGCTCATGATTTACAAGGGCAGATGCTTGAATCTTTCGGAAGGAGAGATGATAACAAGATAAATGAATTGAAAAAACTGTATCAGGAAAAATATCCCGATCAGATGGAGGGCGTTACCATACTTTTCGAATTGCAACGTTTTTTGGAAAATCAGAAACGCCTCAATAATAAGGACGAGAGGGCCATGGGTCATAAGGAAAGAGTCGGGTTAATCGAAGAAATTACCCAATTTCGATTTCTCCTATCAGATTTTATTGCTCACAACAGCGGGAGCAAGGAATTCCTGAAACTTTTTTGGGATGTTATTGAGGGGGCGTCAAAAGAAACGGGAGGTCTGAGTATCTCTCATCAATTGCGGAAAAGCACGCTCAGCCAGGTCGCTATTTTCAAGATTTTTGAAGCGTTAGGGAAGAAGCCCGTGCTTTCGCATCCAAGGGAGGATGCGTTCGAAGCCATTGATCTTTGGACGGACGAAGAAAGCGCTGTCCAGGTCAAAGGAGGTTCCGAGAAATTATTAATAGCGGAAACGGAAGCCACTTCGTTTCCCGGCGTTGAAATAAGAGATGGGGAAAGGGTGAGCCAGTTCGATACGGATATGTCTCGCACATTTAGCAAGTTTAAGGCTAAAATTTCCAAATACGGATCCTTGATCGGCAGGGACCTTAGGGGATATATGATAGCTATCCCTTATTCGAAGTTTGATTTTGTGACCGGAGAACCGAGCGAAGAAGTAATACGGGCGGTTCGCGAGACTCTGGATGCAAAAAAAGAGATGCCGCTTGCCGCTTAAAACAATAAAAAAGAAAAATGGCTGGCCAGCCGCCGATGTTTTA
>JBGPES010000015.1:0-9975 GCA_041482935.1 Minisyncoccia bacterium
TACCAGGTGGGAACCATCAATATCGTGTTCGGCAATTCGTTCAGCATTGACCTCAAGAAGGGCGTCGTGAAAATCGAAGCTACGGAATTTGAGAAGGTTATCCGTGGACAAACCTACGGATCGCAAATCGACATCGAGCCCCAAGAGGTATCCCTGCCCCTCAATTGTTGCTACAACACCGTATTCGTATACGAATACACTCCCGACAAAGAGGAATACAAAACCGTTTATGGCCGCCCGGACAGAAATTCGAAAGACAGCAACCCCTGGGTCGTCATCGTTCCTCGCAAGAAGATCGAGTAATATAATCAAGTAGGCGCATTTCTCATCAGCCAATCGAATCAGCTCCGGATCATTCCATGCCGGGGCTTTTTATTTGAGGGTCGGTACCGGCCTTATCAAAGCAACGTTTTCGCGTCTGGCTAATGGCTACTTACACGTCCAGATTCTGCACGGCGGTCGCGTGCGCCTGGATGAACTTCTTGCGCGGTTCGACTTCGTCGCCCATAAGGATTTGGAACATCTTGTCGGCCGCCGCGGCGTCGTCCACGGTGACCTGTTTCAGGATGCGGTTTGCGGGATTCATCGTTGTTTCCCAAAGCTGTTCCGCGCTCATTTCTCCCAAACCCTTGTAGCGCTGGATGTTCACGCCGGAAATTTTTTCTCCCACGCCTTCGCCTCCTTCCTCTTCGGCTTCCGTAGTTTCTTCTTTCTCGGCCTCTTTTGATTTCTGATTTTGACTTTTCACTTTTGACTTTTCACTTTTGACTTTCGCGAGTTCCGCGACCACTTTGTTTTTTTCGTTATCCGAGAACGCATAGCGGATTTCTTTCCCCGATTGGATCCTATAGAGCGGAGGCTGTGCGATGTATACGTAACCGTTATCGACGATCGTTTTGAAATAGCGATAGAAGAAGGTGAGCAGAAGCGTCCGGATGTGCGCGCCGTCTACGTCCGCATCGCTCATGAGGATGATCTTGTGGTAGCGGAGCTTTGCAATATCGAATTCTTCGCCGATCGCCGTGCCGATGGCAACCACAAGCGAGCGGATCTCCTGGTTCGCAAGCATCTTGTCGAGCCGCGCCTTCTCCACGTTCAAAGGTTTGCCCCGGAGCGGCAGGATCGCCTGATTTTGCCTGTTGCGGCCTTGTTTCGCCGTGCCACCTGCGGAATCTCCCTCAACGATGAACATTTCGGACTCGGACGGATCTTTTGAGATGCAGTCCGCGAGCTTGCCGGGGAGCATGAGGCCCTCGAAAGCGCCTTTGCGGAGCACGGTTTCCTTGGCGGCCTTGGCCGCCTGCCGAGCCTTTGCCGTGAGGAGCACTTTTTGGATGATCTGCCTCGCTTCCGCGGGCCGTTTTTCCAAGTATTCCTTGAGCGCTTCGTTCACGACATTTTCAACCGAGGTGCGCGCCGGAGGATTGCCGAGCCGCGCTTTTGTTTGCCCCTCGAATTGCGGTTCCTGAAGTTTTACCGAGATGATCGCAACCAGCCCTTCCCGCGTATCCTCGCTCGTCAAGTTCTCGTCTTTTTCTTTCAGATATCCTTCGCCGCGGGCGTAGGTATTCAAAGAGCGGGTGAGGGCCGAGCGGAAGCCCGTCAGGTGCATGCCGCCGTCGGGCGTATAAATGTTATTGGCAAAACTCAATTCCTCGATCCGCGTGTCGTCTATATAGAGGAACGCCGCTTCCACTTCTATTTTTTCGTGCTCTTTATGTACGTAGAAAATATCTTCCTGGAGCGGTTTTTTTCCGGCCGCAACGTATTTTACAAAAGAAACCAATCCGCCCTCGAAATAAAATCCATAGCCTGCGGGGACCTTGTCGCGATAGTCGATCACGTTAATGCGCACGCCTTTCGTAAGAAACGCCTGCTGGCGGATGTGATCGAGTACGCGCTTCAGGTTAAAATTGATTTCTTTGAAGATTTCGGGATCGGGAGAGAAAACGACTTTCGTGCCGGTGTGTTTCGAGGTGCCGATTTTTTTGACCTTCGCCTCAGGTTTGCCGCGTTCGTACTCCTGCATGTAGAGTCCGCCGTCGCGCGAGACTTCGACGCGCAGCCAATCCGAGAGCGCGTTCACGACGGAAACGCCGACGCCGTGCAAACCGCCGGAAACCTTGTAGGATTCGCCGCCGAATTTTCCTCCGGCATGGAGTGTGGTCAAAACCGTTTCCAGGGCCGAAACCTTTGTTTGTTTGTGAATATCGACGGGGATGCCGCGGCCATCGTCGGTTACCGCAACTTTATTTTCCGGCAGGAGTTCCACGGTGATATTCTTCGCGAATCCGGCCATCGCTTCGTCGATCGAGTTGTCAAAGACTTCCCAGACGAGGTGATGCAATCCGTCGGTTCCGGTGGAACCGATGTACATGCCAGGGCGCTTGCGGACGGGTTCGAGTCCCTCCAAAACATAAATATCCTTCGCGTCGTACGAAGGTTGTCCCGCTTTTTCCGCTTTCTTTTTATCTTCTTTCTTTGACTGTTTTCCTGCCATATTGTGTAAGAAAATGCTTCGTTTTTATACTTTATTCTAGCATGATCTGGCCCTATTTTTCAAGCGATTTTCGGGGAAATCGGGGCGAAAACTTCGTCCAAAAACACGAGCAAAATCAATGCTTTTTCGGAAAACGGTCGAAAAATTGACTTACAAAAAATGATATGCTACGATATCGACAGCTTCCTTGGAAATTCAGCAGTTTATTCAGGGACGGAAGACCGAAAAAGGCGTGAGTTTCGTGTCGGTATAAACCGACGAAAAGCTCATTTACCCGGGGCCATAAGCCCTTGAGGATTCCGGCGCCATAAGCGCAGCGATTCAGAGGTGAAACGAAATGGGACTAATCACGGAAAAGGGTATCAAGAAATACCTGTTTCGAAAGAAACACGGAGGATGGATCGGGAGTGTCTGTTTTTTCGGACACCTCTTTTTTGCATTGCTTTCGATGTCTCTCTATTCCTTTGACAAGCCGTTTTGGACATGGGGGGCATCGCTAGTTTTTATGTTTGTCTGCGGTGGATTATATGTTTTCGTAAATGGCGACCCTGACGCAGGCCGCGATCTTCTCAAGCGCTGGGAAGAAATCGGCTGTTACCACCCGACAGAATATCCCACCTCGCCGGAACTGAAGGCTGCCCTCAGCAAATTTATGAAAGAAGCTTTGGAAAATCGTGCGCGAGAGATGATCAGGTGCTTCGATCGTCAGAAAGCGATGCTCAAAATACATAACGAGCTGAAGTCTCAAAAAGTTGTGCCAACCGAGATTCCGTGGTACAGGCAAAGACTCGCGTATGTCGCGGAAAAGTTAGCAGAGAAAAATGCTGAGGTAGAAGTTTCTCAGAATTTGTTCTACGGTTTGTGGCAGCTTGCTACCCAGAAAGAACCGGACGGAGCCGACATCCTCACGGGCTCAGGATGGAGCGGGTCGAGAGACGCAGACAAATTCTGGAAAAAGATCGAGAAAGAAATTCGGGCCGCAATGGCCATACTTCCCGTATTCTGTGAATAACGAAACTACGCAACACAACCGGCCACGACAACGTCGTGGCCTATTTTTATCCGTGATAGAAAATAAAAAACCCGACGCTTGGTCGGGCCTTTTGTTGAGAGGCTACTGTCTTGGCAGGCGATCCATGCTGAAGGAAGCCCGCAACTGATTGATTCCCTGGTTCGGTCGGTGGATGCCGTTGTCCGAGAAGTGGTCCATGCCGAATCCGAAGCCATAGGCCGTGCGGCTCCCTTTGATGCGGCGCTTGAAGCCGAAGCCGGCTTGGAGTGAGAATTGGAACTTACCCGTGAGCTCCCGAATGTGCTCGTTGAATTGGCAGATCCCCGCGCCGCCTTCGAAATATAGCAAAGTGCTTTTGTCGCGGCCAATAGGATTGAAGTCAAAGCGGAGCACTTCGTTCCCTCCATAGATCCCGGCTCTGCGCGGAGCAAGTGCGGCGATGAGCATAACCTCGTGCACGAGGTCGAAGCGGTAGAGAAAACGGTTGCGCGGAAGATCATAGAGGCGTATTACGTATTGCGGACGGAACGAAAGAAACGTGGTGTCCGAAACCTGCGCTCTGTTAAGCCTTAGCTGCAGCGCGAAGGGCACTTCCAAACTGTAATGTCTCCAACGATCCTTGAAACCCCACGGATCCGGGTCGGAGGCTTCAAATTTGAATGGCTGAAGGCCTCCGGTTTTATCTTCTTGAGCCCGTGCTTTTCCGGGCATGATGCCGATTGCAAGAATTCCCAAAAATACGACGAACAAGCGTACGGTCCGAGAAATCATGTTGTTCTCCTGAAAGCGAAGTCAAAACTATCTACCGACCACTTTAGCAAATCGTGGAAAAAGGTATATACGTTGGAAACCGATAATTGGGGATAACTTTTTTTGACCCTTTTCTTTGAGGTTTGGCGGCTATCCGGACGCTTTTCGATCGTGATCGGGCGGAGGCCCGTGGTCTTGGAACGGCCAGACCATCTCTTCGCCATCGGCAAGAAAGAGGATTCCCGGTATTCTATTCCCTGCTCCGCGGTCAATCGCGGGGAGCCATTCTCCGGGATCGACGGGCTCGGGCGTTCTGAAAACATCGGGGGGGGTCTCTCGGGGCACGACACCGTTCGATTCGGAATTGCTTCCAAGGATGCCTCCGAAAATCCCTGCGACGATTTGCGCGGAGATCTCCCACTCATTGCGGAGCATACCGGTCTCTCTTCGTATGTTATAGGACTCCATTTTCATTTCTTCCCGCAGCGATGCGAGATCCTTCAGTAATATCAAAAATTCATGCTGGTTCATCCTCGCGAGCCATTCTATTTCCTGAATTATTTCCTTGTGGCCCATGGGGCCGAACGGATTAATCATAGAAAAAATTTCCCTTAAAAATTTTCCGTAAGCGGACTGCCGAGGCCGGTCACGTAATCGTAGTGCTTGCGCGCCGTGCAATAGTAGGCGCAGGTGCCGTTTTTGCCGCTCACGATGTCGCGGAAGAATGCGGCATTTGCGTCCGTAGCTTTGTCGGTATAAAAATTGGCGTTTGAAGCCGAAAGGCCGAGGGATTTAATCGCCGCCCATTGCGGCGCGCCCGCGGAAGTTCCTCCGAACACATACCAGCCCGCTCCGCCCGAGCTTGAGCGAGGCGAGCCCTTCTTCGACGAGCTTGATGGCGGGTTCTTATAGACCGAGAATCCGGATTGCGGATCGGCATCATAGGAGACATCGGGAATCGCGCGCATGCCCCGTGCCCTGGGAATCGAATAAGCAGCTTGATACGCGGGTTGCTTCTCATATGCGCTTACGCCGCCGCCCGATCCGCTCCAGGCCTTCTCGGATAAAAAGTTTCCTTCTGGGGAAAGATTGATCGTGGTGCCGCCGACTGCTACGACTCTGGGCGAAGCAGCCGGCCAGGAGGCGCCCGCGCCGTCATCGCCCGATGAAGCGAAGAAAGTGATGTCGTGATCGCTCGTGAAATGGGACTCAAGCTTCGTCTCGTCCGAAAACTCGCTGCCGCCCCAGCTCATCGAGACCGCGACGACATCAGCCCGTTTTCGCGCGTAGTCGATTGCTGAAAGAAGGTTTGTGCCGCTCGGCGTTTTCGCTTCAACGAGAAGAATTTTTGCCCTAGGGGCTACCGCGTGCGACCACTCGACGTCGAGCGAGGCTTCATAAGACCATCCGCCATCCGTTTTCGTCACGCTATTTATCGGATGTTTTTCGAAACAGCCGTTTTTTGACGTACACGCGGGTAATCCAAATTGCGCGCTGAAGACTCCCAAATCTTTTTCAATTGTGGGGTCGTCATAGGCGCCGATGATCGCAATCGTGCCGTGCCCGCCGGATGGCGGCAGATTATATACTTTCTTGATCTGATCGGGCATTATACCGTGCGGAGCCGTTGAAGCATTGCCCAGCATATGAATCGGCGGATGAGCTTTGAAGTCGCTCAGGCGGTAGGAGGCAGACGTCTCTATCGGTCCGTACACAACAAAGGCAAGAATCAGGAATATGATTTTTCCCATAATGGAAAACATCATATCGCACACACCTAAAATTTATCTAAAAGAGAAATAAGGAAAAAATAAAAAAAGGGCATCCGGACAACAGCAGAGAGGTTGCCCCCGAAGCCATGTTTCTTGAGAAAAACAAAAGAATCATATAGACTCAACGAATACGGAGGAGGCGTGGCCGAGTGGCTGAAGGCAGCATCCTGCTAAGATGTTAGGGGAGAAATCCCCTCGAAGGTTCGAATCCTTCCGCCTCCGCAGAGACATTTTCTTATCGGAGCGACCCGCAGGGCTCAGTTGGATTCCAATGAGCATCGAATTTTAGAGATCATTGATATAATGTTTGAGCATATGGACACGACATTTATCAAGCAGCTCAACTTAAAAGAAATCGACTATTTGGCTCAAACGTTGGCGATCAAACATAGCGCCAGCTCATTTAATTTTCAGAAAGGGGTGGCAAGTCAAAGCATCTTTGAAATAAGCGAATTTATCAGATTGGAGATATGGAATCAAAAGAATGTTCATTCTGTAATTGATGCTCTCAGTCAGAGGACGAATCCAGCAATTCAGGAACAAGATAATTTCCTACGAGCGGCTCGTTAATGTTGTCTACGACGATCTGATGCTGGTCTACAAGCCCCTGCGTTTGCGGATCGTGATGACGCTATCTCCACGCGGAGGCATAAGTTCGCGTCTCGTCATTGATTCCCGACTGGAAGGTGAGGGGCGGAAAGGAAACGTTCAAAGACTGGGCCGTCCAGCGGGACGAATGGTAATATTTTTCTATGCAAGCGCCTCGATGTTCATCGGGGCGCTTTTTTGTCTGTGCGGGGATGCTGGAAAAATAAATTCTTGTCTTTTTTTCGTTTTTTTGATATTCTATGAGAACAGCAATGGAATCTCCTAATTCAAAAAATCAAAAATCCCGCCCGCCGGTCGTGGTGATTATGGGGCACGTGGATCACGGCAAAACGACGCTTCTGGACTATATCCGCAAAGCGAATGTTGCGGGGCGCGAAGCCGGAGGCATCACGCAGGCCGTGGGCGCTTACGAGATCTCGCACAATGACCGCAAGATCACGTTCATCGATACGCCCGGCCACGAAGCGTTTTCCAAAATGCGTTCGCGCGGAGCGGAGGTCGCCGATCTTGCCGTGCTCGTGATCGCCGCGGACGAAGGTATGAAGCCGCAGACGAAAGAGGCAATCGAAATTTTGAACCAGGCAAAGACGCCGTTTGTCGTCGCGATAAATAAGATCGACAAAACCGGCGGCGATCTCACGCGGGCGCGCAACGACTTGGCTGCTGCGGGAGTCTATCTCGAAGGATTCGGCGGGCAAGTGAGCTACCACGGAATTTCGGCAAAAACCGGCGAAGGCGTGAACGAGCTTATCGATCTCATCATCCTCGCGGCAGATATGGAAAATCTGATGTTCGATCCCGCGGCGCCCGCCGGGGGCTATGTGCTCGAAGTGCACCACGACTCGCGCCGGGGGATCGAGACGAGTGTGATTATTACGGAGGGTACACTCAAGCGCGGACAGTCGGTACACACGCCTACCGCGATCGGAAAGGTGAAGATCCTCGAAAATTTTTTGGGAAAGATCGCGACCGAGCTCGAGTCCTCCGCTCCGGCCTTGATTCTAGGATTCGAAACCCTTCCGAAGATCGGCGAGTTATTCTCGACGACCCCTTTTTCGGGTAGCGTGCCGGAGAAAAGCGGTTCGTTCGCGAAGAAACCGGTTGCTTCCGGAAAATCCGATGTGGCATCCCTCAACTTTCTTCTCAAAGCGTCCGATGCCGGATCGCTCGAGGTGCTTTCTGCGGTCATCAGGGCGCTTGCGAAAGAGGAGAAGCCCCTGCACGTAATTCAGGAATCGGTGGGCGACATCACGGACGGCGACGTGAAAGATGCGATTGCGACCGGCGCGCACATCATCGGGTTCAAGGTAAAAGTACAGAAGGGCGCAAGGAATCTGGCCGATGCGCATGTGGTAAGCATTGTGACTTCGGAGATCATCTACGACCTCGTGAAAGCGGTCCAGGAATTTTTTGCCACGCTCGGCAAACCTCCGGCGACGGGCGAACTGGAGGTACTTGCGGTTTTTAACCAGAAAAGGGAAACGGAACAGCTTGCGGGGGGGCGCGTCACGTTGGGCATGTTCCGCGCGAAGGCAACAGTTGAAATCATCCGCGTTTCCGAGGCCGGCATGAGTAAGACGGAAGGATCGGGGAAAATACTCACCCTGCGCGAAAAAAAAACAAGCATTGATCAAGCGGGAACGGGAAAGGAGATCGGGCTCGTGATCAATTCCCCCTTGCTTATAAAAGTAGGGGACAGGCTTATTATTAGAAGGTGACCCGCGAAGCTGGGTCATCCTGGCGAAGGCGGGCCTGCCTGCCGGTAGGCAGGGATCCATGCTCCCGAATAATAATCTTCATAACATAAATTTCCATGAATCGTAGACCACTTAGGGTAAGTAAGCTCATTAAAGAGGAATTGAGCAAGATCATCTTGCGGGAGCTTGAATTCCCCGGCACGCTTGCCACGATCACGGAGGTCGAGGTGAATAAAAAACTTGATACGGCCAAGGTCCTCGTGAGCGTCATTCCCTCGTCCCTCGCCGCGAACTTGGTCTCGCGCCTCGCCGCGGGAGCGGGCGAACTGCAGCACCTTCTCTTGAAGAAGCTAAACATCAAGCCCATGCCGAGGATTTATTTCGAACTTGATCGCGGTCCGGAGAATGCGGCGATAGTGGAGAAGAGATTGCTGGAAGATAAATGACGCCTTACGGCGTCATCCCCGCGGAGGCGGGCCTGCCTGCCGGTAGGCAGGGATCCATGCTCCCAAATAAAAAAAAGACCTTCATTGCGAAGGCCTTTGTTTTTTTGTATTTCGAGATTAATCGCAGAAATCGTCCCCGGTGCGTATGCGTTGCTTTCGGGCAGGGAATACTTCTGTCCACAACATGACAGCCGTGGTTTTTATTCGTTGCGAATGTGACTTACGATTTTTGATCTTGATTATCTTTCCGATGCGGCACTGGAAGATGCGCGTGCGCATCCGGTATTTTTTGAGCATATAGCGCTGAACGGCTCGCGCATGGCTTTCCCGCGCGACAACCCAGAGTTCGCCGCCTTTTCGTGGATGATCGGAAATCGGTTCCTTTGGACGCGTCCACTCGCCGATTTTATAATGGATGGGTGTTGCGCCGAGAAGTCCGAGCGAATACAGATTCTTTCTGAGTACTTTGAAATAGAGCTTGAGCACCGCGTCCTCTATTCGGAATTTATGCTGAAAGCAGTTTATATCCGATTGCATCTTTCGTCAATGCATTGCAGAGTTGAAAAAATATCGTGCTCGGATAATAATGAGGGGACGGCCACGTAGCCAAGTGGTAAGGCGAGGGTCTGCAAAACCCTTATTCGCGGGTTCGATTCCCGCCGTGGCCTCAAACTAAAAGAACTATTCGTATGAATGGTCCTTTTAGTTTTTGATTGGTTTCGGACGGGAATCAAACAGCGGAGGGGGTCGGGGAACCGCGTTCGGTTCCCCGAGTCGGAGATTATTCAGAACCGAGGGTTCTGAAAAGCGAACACAGTAAGCGCGTGAGGTTCACCCGTGGCCTCAAAAGGAAACAGGGGGCTTCGAGATGGATTAGCCCGATTTTGTTATACTGTAATAAGCATTACAGTTGGAGATCATATGTCAGTCGGCCCTCCTCGGTCTTCGGCGGATGCTCCGCGCGCAAGGGAAACGATAGAGTGCGGTTATTGTTTCGGCCGCTATTACCGATTGGATAGCGACGCCGAACGAAAAGAAAAATTTTGCTCCAAACTCTGCCAAGGATTCTACCGATTGTTCGCGAATTAAACAGCCGATTTTTAAGGCCTTCGAATCCAGGAGGCCTTTGACTTTCGCCCCCCTGATTCACCTCATTGGTGCCGAGGGATGTCGGACCTGCCTGCCGGCA
>JBGPES010000016.1:0-9757 GCA_041482935.1 Minisyncoccia bacterium
AGAATGCCGGTCTCCGCCAAATAGTCGAAATAAATGCTGTGCGCGCGATCGAACCATGTCTCGGTGCTTGCCCCTGGAATAAAATGCCGGGGATCGAAATATTTATCGAACACCGTGCTGAAATTTTCCGGTCCCCACCCCAAAATCGGCCGTTCTTTGAATCCTTTCCACGCCGATCCCCACGTCCAAAACCTGGTCTGCGCGGAGGAATCGGAGGTGGAGAGCTGTAGCAGACGCCCCGCCGGCAAACTTTGCACGAATGGAGTATTGCTGTAATGAACGGCGATAATGCCTCCCAGGAGGAAAACCGCCGCGATTACTCCAAACCAAATGCGCAGACGCTTAATCCGGAAGGCCGAATAAACAAAAGCGGCGAAGATAGCGACGCCAAGTCCGAGGAAGGCACCCCGCGTCTGGCTCGTCATGAAGAAAAAGAAGAGCGCAAAAGTGAGACCGCCGTACAAAAGCCAGGAAAGCCAGTGCTTCGCGAACCTTGAGGTCGCCCAAAGGTATAGGGCATAGAAAATAGAAAACATAAGATAGGGCGCCACGTATGCCGGATTCCCCAGCGATCCCTGGAACCGTCCGTCAACCAGGCGATGCCACACCGTCGCAAACGGCGAACACGGAGCGACGCCGTTCGCGGCTGCCGTGCACGGCCCAGCCCCTCCCTGATATTGGCTTATGAAGTTGCTCGCCCAACCCAGGTCGGCAAACAACCCGTAGAGAATCATACAAATTGCGGCGGCGAGAAACACCTTGAAAAACCATCTCCACTCTTCTTTCTTCTCAAACAGAAGCACGAGCAGAGAGAAAAACGCGTAATAGTGGATCATCTGAAAACTGCCCTCCCCCCGCTCATAGTTGGACCAGAAAGCGGCATGCGGATCGTAGGCAAAAAACGACGCGAGGAGAACCATCAGCACGAAGGCGGACACGGCGATAAAAAGAGGCTTTTGGGCCACATTTTTTATCTTGTGCCATGCTGAATTGTTGTGATCCTCGAACGCCCACCAAAGGATGAAGAAGATCAGCGCGAGCTCCACGGAAAACCTGAAGAAATAATCCTTTCCTCCGATGAACGGGAAAAAAGTCGTGGTCATCACGACGACAACGCTCAAGAGCGAAACGTAGAGGAAAAATTTTGAGATTTTGAGAAACATGGATTTTTAGACAACCGACAATCGACCCGTGACTTTTGACTTTAACAACAAAACAATCTTGCGGATGTTTTTATTGGTCATGAGTCGGATATCAATTGTTAACGGTCGCGTTAGCGCGCGTACTCGACGGCACGAATTTCTCTGATCACATTCACTTTAATCTCACCAGGATATTTTAACTCGGATTGTATTTTATTGGCAATCTCGCGCGCGAGCTCGAGCGCCCGGAAGTCGTCGATCTTCTCCGGAGTCACGAATACCCGCAATTCCCTGCCGGCGGAAATGGCATAGGCGCTCTTCACGCCGGGGAACTCCATTGCCAGCTTCTCAAGGTCGCCCAGCCGCTTGATATAGGTTTCGAGGGTCCCGCGGCGCGCTCCGGGGCGTCCGGCGGAAAGCACGTCCGCGGCGGTCACGACGTACGCCTCGGAGGTCGCATACGGATAATCCTCGTGGTGCGACTGCATCGCCTCGATCACTTTCTCGTTTATGTTGTATTTCTTAAGAAGCTTCCTCCCGAGCTCGACGTGCGTTCCCTCGACCTCATGATCGATCGCCTTGCCGATATCATGAAGCAGCGCGCCGCGCTTCGCGACTTCGACATTTAATCCCAATTCCGCGGCCATCATGCCGGAGAGATAGGTCATTTCGATGGAATGGTTCAACACGTTTTGGCCGTAACTGGTACGAAAATGAAGCCTCCCCAAAAGCTGGAGGATTTCCTTGGGAAGATCGAAGATTCCGACTTCCTGCGCGGCCGTTTCTCCGATTTCCTGAGTCCGCTTCACGAGCTCCGACTTCGATTCTTCCACTTTTTCCTCGATCTTCGCGGGTTGGATGCGGCCGTCTTTAATGAGCTTCTCAAGCGACAGCCGCGCGATCTCCCGGCGGAACGGATCGAACGAAGAAATCATGATGCTATCGGGGGTCTCGTCGATCAAAAACTCCACGCCCGTCGCACGCTCAAGCGCCCGTATATTCCTTCCTTCGCGGCCGATAATCTTTCCCTTGAGCTCTTCATCGGCCAAGTGGAATACCGTCGTCGTAATTTCCGAGACATGCGAACGCGCATAACGCTGGAGCGCGGTTGCAATGATCGTGGTCGCCCTCTTTTCCGCCTCGTCGTGGTTTTCCCGGTCGATCTTTTCGATCAGGCGGGCCATATCCTGGCCGCGCTTCTCTTTTACCTCTCCCATCAACTGTTCCTTCGCCTCTTCGGCCGTGAGATGGCTCACCTTCTCGAGCCGCGATTGAATCTCCGCTTCGCGGGAGGCAATTTCCGTTTCTTTATTTTTGAATGCTTCTTCTTTCGCTTTGAGCGATTTCTCGTCGGCGGCCAGAGCGGCGAGCCGCTTATCGAAGGTTTCTTCGCGGCCCAAAAGCCTCGCTTCGAGCGCATCTATTTCTTTCTTGCGCGTCCGTTCTTCATTCTGCGCCTCGGCCAAAAGCGAGGATGCTTTTTCTTTGGCCGCCAGAACGATCTCTTTCCCCCTGGCTTCCGCGTCTTCAACCGAGCGCTTCGTTTTCTCTTCGGCGGAACCTAATTGTTTAACCGCTAATGAGCGGCGTGCGAGATATCCTCCGGCAAAGGCGAGCAAAACGGCCGCTGCCGCGAGAAACAGAGTTAAATTTGTCCCCATAAAAATGTATCCCTAAATTCTTCATGCGCTAATTGGGTTAGTTTTTGAATTTTTTAGGAAATGATGACTTTTATATTGTACCCTTACTATAATCTACGAATTGTTGGGCGTCAATGGCTCCGGTTTTCCTCTCCCGAGGGACGGGTCGCTCCGTGGTCGGAGCGCCCTTACTCTCGCCGCCTTTGCGGCTCCGAGAAACCCTCGGAAGAAGAAAACCTCCGCTTCGGAAAAAAGCTGGAGGGACAACTCCGACGCTTTTTCAAAACCGAAGACCTGCGCTGTAAGTTATAAAAGAGAATGAATAAAGAATAAAAAAGGCCGCCCACGTGTGGACGGTCAGATGCATTAAGGCTGGTATTGCCTGTCTTTGGAGGTATAGAAATGAATCGATTCGCGCTGGTGAAAGAAATTGTTAATTTTTTCCTTCAATACGAGCATCTGAATGACGCCGTGGAGATGATTTCGTTCCACCCCTCCACAGCAGTTCATGTGATCTGCAATGGCATCGAATGTAAACGCAACGCCGGAATTACAATCCAAAAAGTCAACGACTCGCTCGTCGAGTGGGCGCTCGTCAATGAAATTTGGATCGTTTCTCCGCATCCACGCCGGTTGCCGCATCACTCCCCGATGTGCGTCTTCGAGTACGTCTTTTAAGATGGATGTTTTTGTCATTTTTCCTCCCAACGGAAAATTCTTCCTTCAAAATAACAAATTACTCAAATCCGGTCAATTCGTCTAAAATGAAGTGATGGAGAAAAAAACGGTCATTCTCATCATCCTCGACGGCTGGGGAATCGGCAGGAACGACGAATCGAACCCGATCCATGTCGTGGCTCCGAAAAGCTTCAAATGGCTTGAAGAAAATTTTCCCGTGACGAGCCTTCAGGCATCGGGGATTTCCGTGGGGCTTCCCTGGGGCGAGGTGGGCAACAGCGAAGTGGGCCACCTCACGCTCGGAGCGGGCAAGGTGCTCTATCAATACTATCCCAAGATCACCATGGCGATTCGTGACGGAAGCTTCTTCGAAAACGCCGCCCTTAAAAACGCTTTCGCGCATGCGAAAAAAAACAATTCGGCGGTGAATCTCGCAGGGCTTCTCTCCAAAGGCAACGTCCACGCCTCGCTCGAACACATCGAGGCGCTCCTCAAGATGGCTGAAATGGAAAAGGTTGAAAACGTCCGGCTCCACCTTTTCGCCGACGGTAAAGACAGTCCGCCGCAAACTGTCGAAGGATTTCTTTCCGCGCTGCCCAAAGAAAAGTTCGCAACGCTTACCGGCCGCTATTACGCCATGGACAGAAACGGCTCCTGGCGCCTTACCCAGGCGGCGTACGACAACCTCACGGGCAATGCCGTGGGCCAGCTCGTCTCCGACCCCACGCCCGCGATCGAGCTCACTTTCAAAAAAGGGCTCACCGAAGAATATCTCCCTCCGTTGCGTTTCGGCGACGACAAGTTTATTCGCGAAAACGATGCGGTTATTTTTTTCAATTACCGCGAAGACTCGATCCGCCAGCTCGCCGAAGCATTCATCGTGCGGGATTTCGATAAATTCCCGGTGAAGAAATTCGAAAATCTTTATATCGCCACCATGACTCATTATCGCGACGATTTCGACGCCCCCGTAGCCTTCGCGGCGGATAAGGTGGAAAAGCCCCTGGGCGAAGTAATTTCCGACGCCGGTAAAAACCAGCTCCGCCTCGCCGAAACCTATAAGTATGCGCACGTGACCTATTTTTTCAACGGCTATCGCGAACCGCCGTTCAAAAACGAATACCGCACGCTCATCCCGTCCTTGGCCACCGCACATCCCGAGGAGCACCCCGAGATGATGGCGAAGCCCATCACCGACCGACTTCTTGAAGCGGCACAAAGCCTTGCCTTCAATTTCGTGCTCGTGAATTATTCGAACGGCGACGCGATCGCCCATACCGCAAATTATGACGCCGGACTCCAGGCGGTGCGCGTCATCGACGAAGAGATCGGGCGGCTTTTGCATGTGGCGATCAATCCGCAAACGCTTCTCATCATCACGTCCGATCACGGGAACGTCGAAGAGATGCTGAATCCTACGACCGGCCTCCCCGAAAGCCAGCACGACGCCAATCCCGTTCCATTTTATCTCATCGCTCCCGAATTCCGCGGAAGGAAATTCATGAATTGGAAAAGTTTGGGAACGGAAACACTCGGTTCGCTCGCCGATGTGGCGCCGACCATTTTGGAAATCATCGGCATTCCGAAGCCGAAGGACATGACCGGGCGCAGCCTTTTGGATTCGCTGTTGTAGCAAAGCAGCTCTTTAGCTCTCTGGCTCTGCAGCTTTTTGGCAACGCCAATCCCATTGTCATTCCCGCATCTTTACGCAACAAGATCCTCGCTTTCGCGAGGATGACAGAACAGATAAATGCACAACTTTTCTGCCCACCCATTGTTCGCCGAAGCGGAAGATGTCGGAATGCTATAATCAAACTATGAAGCTTCTCGCAAAAATCATCGTCGCCGTACTCGCGAACGCCGCGGGGCTCTGGGCCGCGACCACCTATATTCCCGGCTTCGAACTCTCGGGTGGCTGGAAACAGATATTCATGCTCGCGCTCATCTTTACGGCGCTTAATTTCATCCTGAAACCGATCCTTAAACTGATTTTTGGTCCGGTCATAATACTTACGCTCGGCGCAGGACTGATCTTTGTGAACATCCTCCTCCTTTTCGTGCTTGACAAAATTTCACAAAACCTTACGATTGTAGGGATTCCGGCCTTGATCTATGGCACCATTTTAATCGGCCTTATCAATTTTATTTTTCACCTTATTCCCTAACCAATGGTTATCGCAGTCATCCAAATCATAATCGCAATCGCAATCGTGGTCCTCGTGCTTCTCCAGGAGCGTTCGGCGGGGCTTTCGGGAATCTTCGGCGGCGAAGGCGGCGGATTCTATCAAACGCGGCGCGGGCTTGAGAAGAGCGTGTTCTACGCCACGATCGTGCTCGCTATCGTCTTCGTTGGCCTTGCCGTCTTCCAATTGGTGTACGGAAAATAATAGAGAGTCCGGAAGCCAAGAAGCGCGGAAGTTAAGGAGCTAATGCGCCATGAACTTCGGAGCTTCATAACTTCTTGGCTTCGGAGCTAATTATAGTTATGCTCAAAAAAATATTCTTTGCATTTACCACGCGCGAACGAATCGTCTTCCTTGCGGCGGTGGCGGGCGTGGTCATAAGCGGCGCGATTCTCATGGGACTGGGACTCGCGCAATCAACGCGGGCCGTCCCCGCCTCGGGCGGCGAATACACGCAGGGGCTTCTCGGCCAGCCCGCGTACGTAAATCCCGTGATGGCCTCAAGCGAAACTGATAAAAGCCTCGTGCGCCTTATTTTCGAAAATCTGAACGGCGTGGCCGATAAGATCGAACCCTCTGCGGACGGGAGAACGTGGGATATACGCCTCAAAGAAAACCTGCACTGGCAGGACGGAGAAAAATTGACGAGCGATGACGTCATTTTTACCGTTCAGAAAATTCAGGATCAGAACGTTGCCTCGCCGCTTGCCGCCGCATGGCAGGGCGTTGCCGCCCAGCGACTTTCGGAACTCGAACTCCAGTTCAGCCTTATCAACCCCTACGCTTTTTTTGGAGATACCATTGCAAACCTTTATATCCTGCCGAAACATCTTTTCGCGGACGTACCGTCGTCGAACTGGAAGCTTTCGGATTACAATCTGAGACCTATCGGATCCGGTCCCTATAAATTCGTAGGCTACGAAAAACGCGCCGATGGATTTATCTATGCGTATAAACTGGCGTCATGGAACAATTATCCCGGCGAGAAAGCGCTCATCGAGAGTTTTAACTTTGATTTCTTTTCAAGCGTCGGCGACCTCATCAAAAATTTCAACTCCGGCCAGATCGACGGCATGGAGGGACTCACGTCGGACGATCTTGCGCAAATCCAGCGGCCGGATGAGGTACTTTCCTTTCATCTGCCGAATTACTATGCAGTATTCCTGAATCAGTCGAAGAGCGTGCCGCTCAAGGACCAAGCCGTACGCGATGCGCTTAATCTTGCGGTAAACCGAGCGGATATCATCGCTGCGGCGCTTCAAGACCGCGGACAACCGGCGGTGGGTCCGATACCCCGGGGAACAAGATATTTTGACGGAGACCTTGCAAATCCAACATCATCCCTTGAAATGGCAAGCAACACGTTAGACCGCGCCGGCTGGAAAATGGATACGGACGGCATCCGCAAAAAAACGATCGGCACGGAAAAAGTTTCCCTTGAACTCACGCTCACCGTCCCGCAGATCGATTTTCTCGTGAAAACGGCGAATCTCCTTAGTGATGCCTGGCAAAAAGTCGGATTCAAAATCGACACCAACATCGAATCGCCGGAGGATGTCGTGGGAAACGCGATTAAGAACAGGGATTATGAAATGTTGATCTTCGGAAACGTCTTGGGAAAAAGCTCCGATCTTTTTTCTTTCTGGCACTCCACGGAACGTTTTTATCCGGGATTGAATCTCGCCCTCTACAACAACAAAAAGGCGGACGCGCTCATTGAATCGGTCCGCCAAACCCTCGATGACGGAAAGCGCGCTTCGGCATTTAACGATCTCCAAAAACAAATTACGGGAGATGCCGTAGCAGTATTTCTTTATTCGCCGGACTATCTTTATATCGCAAGCAAGAATCTCCACGGCGCGGACGCGGGCCTCATCGGCGATCCCGCGGACATTTTCACCACCGCAAACAAGTGGTATCTGAAGACGGCGAGAGTGCTCAAATAGCCAAGAAGCAAGGAAGATTAAGAAGGCGGGAAGCCACTCAATAGCTATGCTTCTCAGCTTCTCAGCTTCTCAGCTTCTCAGCTTCTCAGCTTCTCAGCTTCTCAGCTTCCTTCTTGACTTCCCCATCTCCATTTGCTACAATGGGAATAACCTTGAGTAATTCCTCCTTGATTTCATGAGATTCCCCATTCTTTCGCAGACCGCTTTTTGGCTTCTGAATTAAGCCGATTTTACGTTCGGGCAGGTGGCGGGAACCGGGCAAGGCTCATCCCCACACCAATGCCGCGGTGGCGGAACTGGCAGACGCACTGGCTTCAGGAGCCAGCGATCGCAAGGTCATGAGAGTTCGAATCTCTCCCGCGGCACACGGCATCGGTGTGGGGGCAAGCTGGCGAGAGAGCCAGCGAGAGCGATCTCGGGGGGGTTCCCGCCCGCCGACAGCCTGAGCCGTAGGCGACGGCAGGCGGGAAATCCCTCCTTGCCCACAATAACCATTGATCCAGAAATAAAAGAAAAAAATATGGTGGAACCAGAAGGACAATTGGAATCGCCAAACGAAAAAAGCGAAATTTCGGAGCTTAAGGAATGTATACAAAATTCTCCGGAAGCAATCGAAGAAGAATTCGCGAGAACCGAAAACGACTGGCTCTCCTGCTTCTCGAGCCGCATAATTTCTGTCGAAACATGGCTCCAAAATAAAGAAATTGAACGAGTGCTCGCGGAAAAAAATGATGAAGTAAAATTAAAACTGGAAGCGCTCAAGGATCAGGTTCTCGTGTTGCGACGGGAGTATTTCACAAAAGACAAACAAGTTCCGCAGGACACAAAACAAGAGCTCCTGGACCAACTTTCGGGCCTCTTGGAAGAATAATTAAAAGCCGTATCAACGTGTTAGAAGGACTTGATCCAACAATTGAAGCACGAAATAAACTTTCTGACGCACTCGCGGCCTTCGCGACCACCGAAGAAGAAAAAAGGAGGCTGGAATTATTCAAAAATGGCACGTTCTTTGTACCCGACGAAACGATAAAAGCCGTAAACAATCTTATTGATAAAATAACCGATAAAAAAGAACGGGGGGGATTATTAAAACTATACGCAGAAATTTTAAACAAAGGAAATAAATTAAGCGAATACGTACATGATTAAAAAAACAGAGCCGACAAAAGAACGGCAATACATCAAACCGCCCGCGGTACCTGCCCGCCGGGGCCCCGGCGAAGGGGATGGGCGAATCGCACCGTCGGCTATTCCTGCCGCGAATCCGCGAAAGCACCCGCCGCAAGGTGGCGCACCCAGACCCCAATTCTCGCCTCGCCCGCAAATCCAAAGAGGTTTCGGTCCCCCCACAAGGCATTCCGGCCCGAAAGACGCCGCGCGTCCCTTGCCGCACGGAAAAATGACCGAAAGTGACGGCAACGCGGTCCGCTTCGTTCCGCTTGGCGGCCTCGAAGAGGTCGGCCGCAATTGCATGTTTTTCGAATACAAGAATGAGATCGTTATCGTGGACGTCGGCCTTCAATTCCCCGAAGATGAAACGCCGGGCGTTGACTACATCATCCCCAACGTTTCCTATCTCGAGAAAAAGAAGCAGAATATTCAAGCGATTATTTTGACGCACGCCCACTACGACCACATCGGCGCGCTTCCCCATCTTCTGGAGCGGCTCGGGAATCCTCCGATTTACACGACATCGCTTACGAAAGCAATCATCGAAAAACGGCACGATGATTTTCCGAATGCGCCGAAGATGCGGATCTTCGTGGTCAAGAACGGCGACAAAGAAAAGATCTCGAATTACTTCGATGCCGAATTCTTCGGCGTGCCGCACACGGTGCCGGAAACAACCGGCGTGGTCTTGAAAACTCCCGTCGGTAATATGGTGCACTTCGCGGACTTCCGCGTGGAATACGACGAAAAGGGCAACCCGCAGGGACTTGAAGAGTTCGAGCGCATCGGCAAACTCGGCGTCCACACGTTTACGATCGACAGCACGAACGCGGAAAAAGAGGGGCACTCGATCTCCGAAAAAACCGTCGAGAAAAATCTCGAAGAAATTTTCTTGAAAGCGGAGGGCCGCATCATCGTGGCAACGTTCGCCTCGCTCCTTACCCGCATCGGGGAGATCATCAAAATCTCCGAAAAGATCGGCCGACGCGTGGCATTGA
>JBGPES010000017.1:0-9498 GCA_041482935.1 Minisyncoccia bacterium
AAAAGATAAAACTGGCGATGAAAGACGACCTAAAGGTGATCCTCTGCGTCGGCGAGCCGCTTGCCGCGCGCCGCAGGGGGATTGCCGCGGCAAAACGATTTGTCGCACGGCAGCTCAAAAAAGATCTGCGCGGCGTGTCGATGGTCAAAGGTCAATTATCAAAAGTTATCGTGGCCTATGAGCCAATCTGGGCCGTCGGCACGGGCAAAAATGACACCCCGGATGATGCCCGGGGAATGGCTACGTACATCAAAACCATCCTCAAAACCCGCGTGCTGTACGGCGGTTCCGTGAATGGCGCGAATATCCGCGATTTTATACAATATAAAGAAATAGATGGCGCCCTTGTCGGCGGGGCAGGCCTCAAAGCAAAAGAGTTTAAGAAAACGATCGAAGCCGCTGCTTCGGTCGTCCCCGCGAAGGCGGGGATCCATGCTTCCAAAACGTATCAAAAAAATGAATAACCCAAAAACATGGTTCTGGATCTTGCTTGACGCGCTCATCGCGGTAGCGGTCGTGAACGTAATTTTTTTCGTGATGCCGCTCTTGGGGAGACTTGCCAACTCTTTCACGCCCATCCGGACGATCACGGTTGCGGCCGAGGGAAAGACGACCGTAACGCCCGATCTCGCGCAATCGTCATTCTCGGTGCTTTCCCGGGGCAAAAATCCGCAGGACCTCGCGGACGGCAATAATCAAAAAATTTCTGCGGTGGTTGCATTTTTAAAGACCGAGGGCCTCGCGGACAAAGATATCGCGACCACTGGATACAATCTGTCGCCGGATTATCAGTACGATTCGAATACCCAGCGTAATTTCATTACGGGATACACTCTTACGCAGACCGTTACGGTGAAGATGCGGGATTTCAAAAAGGTCCCGGAGATAATCGGCGGACTTACGCCGTTGGGCGTGAACGAGATCGGGGGGATCAATTTTACCGTTGAAAATCCGGAGAGGTTTTTGGCGATAGCCCGCGCCGATGCGTTTATGAAGGCGCAAGCAAAGGCGAACGAGATGGCGGGCGAAAATGGTCTGCGCATAGGGCGCGTTTTGAATCTGGGCGAATCCTCGAGTCCCGTGCCGATCCCGTACTACGGCGGAATGTCCCTAAGAGCGGAGGCCGCACCGCAGGCGATTGCGCCGCCCACGATCGAACCCGGCACGCAGGAGGTTACCGACAACGTCACGCTTACGTATGAATTGGAATAGGATGGGGATCCCGCACCCTTGGAAGACCGGAACATAAGGTTGTAAGCAGTGATATTATTTATTATAAAAACGTCGAAAATAAAAATCTAAATGTGAATGACTCCGCGCGTTTTCGCGCGAGTCTTCCAAATGTGCGGGATGGATAAAAAAGATCTTAAGCTCGTCATCGTCATCGGCGCGGGAGTGGGACTGCTTGGCCAGCCGATTTTGGCGAATGTGTTTTCTGCGCCGAGTCTGTTCGTCCGCGCCGCCGCATTCTTCGGTTTCCTTATCCTCGCGCCCTTGGCACTTTCCATCGCATGGTGGATCGGGAAAAAAATCCCCGTCATCTACCAGTTCGCGAAATTCGCTGCCGTAGGAGCACTCAATACCTTTATTGACGTCGGAATATTGAATGTGGAAATCATTTTGAGCGGCTTGCCCGGCGGGGGAGCATACTATCCGATCTTCAAGGGCATTTCGTTTCTTTCCGGCACTACGAACAGTTTTTTTTGGAATAAATACTGGACATTTAAGGCTCATGCCAAAAGATCCGTCGCCGAAACGGCAAAGTTCTATACGTTTGCGACCGTTGGTTTCGCCCTGAACGTCGGGATGGCGACCTTTGTGGTCGGCCTTCGCCCCACGAACCTTGCCCCGAATCTTTGGGCGAATGTGGGCGCGTTTGCCGGCGTCGCGGTCTCGTTCCTCTGGGATTTCTTCAGTTATAAATACTTCGTTTTCAAAAAACCCGCTGAGGCGGTGCAGGATTCTTCTAAGGTCCAATAAAAAAGCCCCGGCTTATAGTCGGGGCTTTTGGTTACTTATGCACATCCCACAGCGGCTTGTAGAGGTCTGCCTTCCCTATGTCCTTATACCAAGAAGGCAATTTCTCCCGCACGTAATTTTTGATTGCTGCCGAAGCGTTAGCGGGAGTGTTCCCAAAATAATTTAGCATGTCTCCGGGAAGTAAGATCGGTTGTTTGTCGGGGGTCAATTTCGCGGAAGCTGTAAACAGATCGGAATAGGCTTTCGTTTCGTAATCCCAAAGAAAATTCGCGCACGATCTGAGTTCGGAGTCTTTCATGATTCTGGGAAGAGCTTCTCGGACGGCTTCTTCGCGGCCAATTTCGGCGGCCCTTTCTTCCGAAACATCAGTCTGCGTTCGCAGGATTTCTGCTGCCATCTTTTTGCCTTCGGTCTCAATTTCTGTTTCTAGGGGAAATTTTTCCGCAGTACAGTGATTGTACTCTTTGATTTGAGGGCCCACCCTTTTCGTTTTGGGGTCTCCGTGGTATGAAAAGTTTTTCTTGCTTTGTGCCTCGGCCATGATAATCAGCCGCCCCCGGAGTTCGACGCGGAGCCTTTCTTGTTCAGCGGCCTGATCCTCTACGGAACCGGAAGTCTCTTTCGGGGGACCGGTTACTTCCGATCCGTAAATCAGTTCTTCTAATCCCTCCAAAAGATCTTTTCCCTGGATATTCGACATATGCGAATCATGGACTGCTTCATGGGCGTAGAAACCGCGGGTCATCGTGAAAGAAATAAGATAATCGCCGTTAATCCGCCAAGGGACGGCGGAGAAATCCGTTCTTTCTTCGTCCGTTACAATGATCGCGATATCCTTTTTCCATTTTTTCTCCTTCGGCTCGGGAAGAACTTGATACATTCTTAGAAAATCTTGCCACTTCTCTTCCGCCTTTTCGGTTCGCAGAAGGGGTACGGGGTGCTTACCGGAAGGATCTGGATAGAAAATGTTGGCCGGATCGACATGCCACAAAAAATCGACTGGTTCGCAAATACGTTCTTGCGCACAGGCGAAAAGAAGCACGATAAATGCGCGAAGATCTCTTTCCCGTTCGGGCGTGAGCGCTTCAGTCGGGCGAGCCCAAGTAAGCGGGTTGAGTTTTGGCAAGTCCTGGGCTCTCGAATAAAGCGGGAGGGCAGCCACGAAAAGAAGGGCAAGTATCGGCCTTTTGATGCTCGACATATCTGACTCCTCTGTAACCTGTGTGGGATGTAAAGCTTCTAATGCCGATTATATCGGCTTGTCGCCTAACTTGTAAAGGGTTGTGGTTTCGAGCTTGGTGAATAACGGATCTTTCTGTCGCCCCGACGAAGGTCGGGGTCCGTGCTTTCATATGGATTTACGGGAACACGGGTCCCGGCCAACGCCCTGAATGACATGGATTTTATGGCAAAAAATAATATTATTCACCAAGCTCTGGTTTCCGCCCTTGGCCACCGCACTTGTCCTCGTTCACAGAACCTTCATGAAATATTCCCCCCTTGACTTTATTTCCGCTTGCCTGCTATAATGGCTATAGGAATGAGTGTGAGTATGCCTCGACGACGACGTCGACCGAGGTATATCCCATACGGTTCTGTTTGGTCAAAGCCCCCGCAAGGGGGTTTTGATTTTTCAAAACCCCCTTGCGGGGGAAAGGGGTCGGGGAAACGGGAGTTTCCCCGTGGCGGAAGTCTTGAAACCGCTGGGTTTCAAGGAGCGAGCTGCTGTATAGCGACTCGCGACCCGCAAGGGGTTTTGATTTTCTGAAGGGCCTTCCATTTCCGCCCTCCATGCGATATTATCAATAGGTTATCTAAGGCGGTTGCGAGAGGAGACTCGGCCTTGCGCCTTGAATGGCTGCAAGGAGAGCACTCATTTCATAACAATTATTCCCTTAGTGGTCGTGAGGAGAGCACTCATTTCATAACAAACAGAATTGGAGGTCACCACTCACGACCACTAAGGGAGAGAATTTTCGGATCACCCCTGCCTGCCGACAGGCAGGACTTGCAGCCACTCAGGGTGGAATCCGGTTCTCGCAACCGCCTTAGCTAATAACGTTAGGACGATCGGCATGGAAAAGATAAGAAAGAGCGTCAATTTGTCCCAGTTCAGCAATTACAAAATCGGCGGACCGGCGCGATTTTTTCTCGAAGCAAAGAACGAAGATGAAGTTAATCGGGCGATAACGTTCGGGCGCGAGAAAGGACTCGATGTCTTTGTTCTGGGCGGCGGCACCAATCTCTTGATTGCCGATGAAGGATGGAATGGGCTTGTCGTCAAGCCGGCAATAAATGTTTTGGAGGTTCGAGGCGAAAAGATCGCCGCAGGATCGGGAGTTTTGATGCGCGACCTTTTGGAATTTGCGGCAGAGCATTTTTTATCCGGTCTCGAGTGGGCGGGGGGATTGCCAGGGACGCTCGGTGGAGCGATCCGCGGCAATGCCGGATGCTTCGGCGGCGAAATAAAAGACGTCATCGAGTCGGTGCGCAGTTTTGATATGAAAACGACGAAAGTTATTGAAAGAACCACGGCCGAATGCGCGTTCGGTTATCGCGACAGCATCTTCAAAAGAAACGGTATAGAGATCATTCTTTCCGCGGTGCTCCGCCTGAAGAAGGGGGATAGGGAAGAAATTATGAAAGCGGCCGAGGAGAAGATAGCACACCGAAATAAGAATCACCCGCTCGAATATCCGAACATCGGGAGCATATTCAAAAATGTGCCACTATCCAAAATTCTTGAGAATAATGGAATAGAATACAACGATGCGCTTGCGAAAAGAAGGGTTGTATATAAAGGTTCGGAATTCTCCGTGAAAAACGATCCGTTCCCCGTGATCTCTGCGGCCAAGCTTATCTCCGAGTCCGGTCTTCGCGGTAGGACTTCCGGTGGCGCCACGATCTCCGAAAAACACCCCAATTTCATCGTAAATGTTGCGAATGCCAAGGCTTCGAATGTGAAAGACCTGATGCGGACCGCGAAACAGCATGTCCGGGAGAAATTCGGGATCGAGCTTGAAGAGGAAGTACAGATACTGTAGTTTTCTTCGACTTCATTTGTCATCCTCCGCGGAGACGGAGAATCCACGCTCCAAAGCCTTTTCAGAAAGCATGGACCACGGCCTTCGCCGAAGGCGAGGCTCGTATAGGGCGGCTTCGCCGGGGCGACAAACTAGGTTATACTGAAAACATGGAAATCAAAATAAAGGCGTTAGCCGTAGATCTTACGCCGAGTCTGAAAACGTACATCGAAGAGAAATTTCAGCCGCTCGAGAAGTTTCTTAAGAGGTTCGAAGAGGAAGGGGAAGTACGGGCTCAGCTTGATCTTGCCCGTACCACTCGGCATCACAAACACGGCGACGTGTTCCGGGCGTCGGTAAGCCTGCGCTTGCAGAAGAAGGTAATACATGCGGAAGAGGAGGCGGACGATGCACGAGTGGCGATTGATCATGTGCGCGACACGCTTCGTTCCGAAATCGAAAAGTACAAGAATCACGCGTTGAAACCAAAAAGAGGAGGCAAAAGGTAGTTGATTTTTGCCTCCTCTTTTTGTCCCCGCGAAGGCGGGGACCACGTGTTTCCAGAAAAACATTCGATTGTTCCATTCTCCAATTCCTGCCTACCGGCAGGCAGGCGCGCGAATTAGAGAAGATCATTTAGTATTTCTATGAAGAATATTTCCGAAATCTACCTGCGTTACAACATCATGCCGAATTTGGCAGAGCATCAATTGCGTGTCGCCGCAGTCGCGCGCCAGATCTGTGATTCGTTTTCCGGGACTTTGAATGTCCCGGAAGCTCTTTCTGCCTGCCTTCTGCACGATATGGGGAATATTTTGAAATTCAACCTTTCGTTATTCCCGCAATTTCTTGAACCGCAAGGACTCGCGTATTGGGAAAATGTAAAAAAGCAATTTACGGAAAAATATGGCAAAGATGAGGATGCGGCCACGATCGCGATCGCAAAGGAGGTTGGCGTTTCGGAGAAGACGCAAAGCTATATCAATGCCATCGGATTCAGAAACGCCGTTCGGACCCTTGCCGAGGAGAGTTTTGAAAAGAAAATTTGCTGCTATGCCGACATGCGTGTCGTGCCAACTGGCGTTGCGTCGTTTGAAGAGCGGCAGGCGGACGGAACGAAACGCTACGAAAAACGCACGGATCGCAAATTTTTAAATCCCGACGAACGCGACCTGCGGTATCGTGCGCTCAAAGAAATCGAGCGGCAGATCTTTTCGAACGTAAATATTCTTCCGGGGGACGTGAACGACGTATCGATAGCGTCACATCTCGCCGAACTCAAGAATTTTGAGGTGGTTTGAAAATGAAACGGATTTGGTTATAAAAAGCCCGTATTCGCATATCGCGGATACGGGCCGTAGCGAATCTAGAGCGGGCTTTTTTCGGCAACCGCGGCTTCCAAGCAAAGCAGTGATTGCTCACGTTTGATGCGATTTTCGTGGGACAGCAATTCTTCTTTTTTCCCACCGACGCGCAGCCAGTCAATCCAATCCGAAAGATCAACCCCTTTCGGAAGTTTGTAGAGCGTCAGCGTGCCGTAAAAAAAGGAAATAGCGTAGTGAACTTCGCTGAGTCTTCCCCACTCCCTAATGCGCAGCAGCGTTTCGTACACTCGCTCATACATATATGTTTCTTTCCAGGATGCGATTTTGGAATGCGAAAAGATGCGTTTCCAAAACGGTTTCAACTGGGGCATCTTGTCCCTGCCGACTCGCGCAAGTTCTTTTCCCTCGCTATCGAGTATGCGGATTTCTTCAACCCAACCGCCAAGATCATCTCCGCCCATCTTCAGATCGCCGACGAGAAATTCGGGATTGAAGCGGGATACACGCACTTCGCGCGGATAGTAATCATATTGCTTCAAGAAGGGGAATTCCCGGAAAAATGCTCTTACTTTCGGTTCATTCATTGCGGTTTCTCCTTGCAGCCTCACGCTGCGGTTAGGGTACAAGCGTCACGCTCGTTCCCAGGTTGTAGTTTCGCTTCTGTGGATCATCCGCAGAAGCAGGACAGCCCGAAAATCAGCTAGAGCGATTATACTTTATTACATTTTCTTTGTCAAATTAGCAAAATTCGTCAAAAAGCCTTATAATCTCAGAATCCATTCCACAATGCTCGATTCTCTCAAAAAAATGTTTTCGGGGAATGTGCTGAAACCGCTTGAAGAAAAAGTGGAGGAAATTGGCGCACTCGAACCGGAAATCCAGAAACTGTCGGACGAAGAGCTCAAACGCTCAAGCGGGGACTTCAAAAAGCGCCTGGCGGACGGCGAAACGATCGAGGACATTCTGCCTGAGGCCTTTGCCCGTGTGCGGGAAGCTGCGCGGCGGGTTCTTAACCAGCGTCCGTTCGACGTCCAGCTTATGGGCGGCCTTGTGCTTCATAAAGGAGCGGTTGCCGAGATGACGACTGGTGAAGGAAAAACACTCTCGGCGGTGGCGCCCGCGTATCTGAATGCCCTTGAAGGCAGGGGGGCGCATGTGGTGACGGTAAACGAATATCTCGCGCGGCGCGACGCCGTCTGGATGGGCCGCGTCTACCGCGCGTTGGGACTTACGGTTTCCTGCTTGATCCCCAGTGCCGCCTATATGTACGATCCGGAATGGAAAATCCCCGAAGGCATGGAAAAATTGCCGGACAAAGAAGAACAGGCGACGGGTTCGTTTCTCGTTCAGCAGGAATTTCTTCGGCCGATTTCCAGGCGCGAAGCTTATCTTGCAGACGTTACCTATGGCACGAATCACGAATTCGGTTTTGACTATCTCCGCGACAATCTCGCTTATTCGCTCGAGGGCAGGGTGCAGCGTGAACACTATTACGCGATCATCGACGAAGTCGACAGCATCCTGATCGACGAATCCCGCACGCCTTTGATTATCGCGGCGCCGGACGAACAATCAAGTGAATTCTATAAAGTCTTCGCTCGTGTCGTGACGAATTTGGAAAAAGAGGAGGATTATACGATTGATGAAAAACTGAAAAGCGTTGCCATTACGGACAAAGGCATCGCCAAGGTGGAAAAGCTGGTTGGCGTGAGTAACCTCTATGCCCCGGAAAACATCCGCCTCGTGCACTATCTTGAAGAAAGCTTGAAAGCCAAAGCGCTCTTCCATCGAGACAAAGATTACGTGGTGCGGAACGGCGAGGTGATCATCGTCGATGAATTCACGGGCAGGATGCTCATCGGGCGGCGCTATCAGGGCGGACTTCATCAGGCGATCGAAGCGAAAGAAGGCGTGTTTGTAAAGGAAGAATCGAGGACCTACGCCAAGGTTTCCGTGCAGAATTATTTCAGGATGTACACGAAGATCTCCGGCATGACGGGCACGGCGCAAACCTCCGCCGAAGAATTTTTCAAGGTGTATAAGCTCGAAGTGATAAGCGTTCCGACGAATAATCCGTTTGTCCGCAAAGACGAGGACGATGCGATCTACAAAAACCTTGCTGCCAAATACCGCGCCGTGACCGAAGAAGTGAAAGCGCGTCATGAGAAAGGCCAGCCGGTGCTTTTGGGCACGGCCTCGATTGAGAAGAACGAGTTACTTTCCGCAATGCTTACAAAAGCCGGGATCTCACATGAACTTTTGAATGCAAAGAACAACGAACGCGAAGGCGCGATCATCGCGCAAGCCGGGCGACCGGGCGCGGTTACGGTTGCTACGAATGTCGCGGGGCGCGGCGTTGACATAATACTCGGCGGAAATCCTCCGATGCCCGAGGAGGCTAAGAAGGTGCGCGAGGCGGGCGGTTTGCACGTAATCGGCACGGAGCGGCACGAAGCGCGGCGCATCGATAACCAGTTGCGCGGCCGCGCGGGACGGCAGGGCGATCCAGGCTCTTCGCAATTTTTCCTTTCGCTTGAGGACGACCTCCTGCGCATTTTCGGCGGCGAGAAGATCCAGAACATGATGGAGCGGTTCAGCTTGCCGGAGGATCAGCCGCTGCAGTTTGGATTTCTTTCGAAAGTCGTCTCCGAAGCGCAGGCGAAGGTTGAGGGTGCGAACTTCGACATGCGTAAACACTTGCTTGAGTATGACGACGTGCTGAACAAACAGCGCGGCGCGGTCTATAAACGCCGCCTCGAAATCATGGGAAGCATGGCCAAAGAGGTGCTCGCGAAAATCATTTTTGAATCCACGGCGGCTCATTTTGAAAAGATAAAAGAGATGATTTCTCCCGAACCCGAGGGCGAGCCGATCGATCCGAAAAAAGCATTGGAAGAAGCGGGGATCATAAGTGGAAAGTTAAAAGTGGAAAGTGAAAAGTTGAAATCAGACGAAAATTATTTAAAACTTATTGAAGAACGGAGCGCTGAGGTGGCGAACGATTCGCAGGCCCTGAATAAAGTCTTGGGAATCCTCGACATGCTTTGGATGACGCACCTTGAGGACCTCGAAGCGCTCGGCGAATCCGTCGGCCTTCGCGCCTACGGACAGAGAGATCCGCTCGTCGAGTATCGCCAGGAGGCCCACGATCGGATAGCGCTGCAGAAAGA
>JBGPES010000018.1:0-9367 GCA_041482935.1 Minisyncoccia bacterium
AGGGTGGTCAGAGAGAATAAATCCTCCTGAATTTTACTCACGGGCTGATTTTACAAATACCCAACCTTCTTCAACCAAACATCGTTTTCCCACTCCCACAACTTTTTTCCGCCGAGGAATCCTGCGAAATCGTCCTGCCAGTAGGGGAATTCCTGGAGCTCGATCTCGCCCTTCATTTCGCCCCACTCGTGGACGCAGGTTTTCTGGAGCTTTTTCGTCCAGTCTATTTTTATCTTTTCCCGGCCGCCTTTTACCCTCCTGCGGGCGCCGCACTTCATGCATATCTGGATCTGGTCAATGCGTAGAATCCAGCGCGTCTGGAGCCGATCGAATTCATTCCGCAGGGCATCCATATAGGCCGAGGTCTGCAGAGAATAGTCACGGTAGATGGCCTGCGAAGTTTTGATGTCGAGAACTCCGAGCTTGCCGCCGATCAGAGCGATGGCATCAACCGTCCCGGCATAACGGTGGTCGTAGTTCACGATCCTGCGTTCGACGAGCTCGGGCGTTACCTGAATATTGTTCTTATCGTAAAACTCGAGAAAAGCGTTGAAAGCGGGGGTAATCTGGGCGGGAACCTCCGGGTTTTTGCCGAGAAGAAATCCTTCGACGGCTTCGTGGATCGCGGTACCTTCCTTGGCTGATTGTTCCGTCGTTTCCTGGGCCGCTTTATAGCTTTTCGCCTGGCCGTAATAATAGTAGAGCGCTGGCTTTGCTTTGATGCCGACGATCTTTGTGACGCGCGGGTACCAAACGTCGTCGATCGTGTAGCCGCATTGCTCCTTGAAGTCAGCAATATCTTTGTAGTCGCCGAACATGCATATATCGTAAGGTGCAATTCAAGTTTTGTCATCCTCGGGCTCAATTTTGTGTCATCCTGAGCCCCGTACTGCGATACGGGGCAGGCTCTGCGAAGGATCTCCTACGTTATAATTTTATGAGATTCTTCGGCAAACCTCAGAATGACAGCGAAAGAGACAAAAATTGCACCGAAAAACCTGGATTCCGGGTCAAGCCCGGGACGACACAGATTTTTTTAATTCAACAGACCATCCGTATACTGCACAATATCTCCCGCGCCCATCATGACAATAATTGTGTCATCCCCGCGAAAGCGGGGACCCAGGTTTTTGGAGGCGGGGGAGAGAAGGGTTATAACGGCTTTCTTCAAATTCTTGGGGCTCTCGAGATAAAAGAGCGGTTTTTCTGGCTGTTTTTTCTGGATCGCCCCTACGAGCGCCGCGGAACTAAACCTGGATTCCCGCTTTCGCGGGAATGACAAAGAAGGGTCCCGGCCAGCCACCTGGTAGATCGGCATGATAAGTGTTTCGTCCGCAAGATCGAATGCCGATTGGAATTCTTTGAAAAGCGCCTCAAGCCGCCGCGCCTGGTGCGGCTGGAAAACGCATAAGATCTTTTTGCCTGGATATTTTTCTTTGAATCCCTGTAAGCTAGCTTTAATTTCCGTCGGGTGATGCGCATAATCGTCGTAAACTTTCGCGCCCCGGAACGTTCCGCGATATTCCATTCGTCGCCATGCGCCGTGATATTTTGAGATCGCATTCAGGATTTTTTTGTGGGGCACGCCGAGCATTCTTCCGACCTTATATGCCGCGACTGCATTCGAAAGATTATGAGCGCCGGGGATCCTGATGACCCGCCCGACTTTCTTCGCGGTATTTCCGTGATTTGAGTGCCAGAGAGCATAAACGTTTTTCTTTTTCGCGATCTTCGCGATCCGGGATTTGAGCGAAAAAAGATTTTTGTCGTCTTTATTCAAAATAAATACTCCACCGTCTTTCGTCCGTGCAAGGAATTCTAAGAACGCGTTCTTTGCGATAGCGAGCGTTCTATAGGTATCGAAATGTTCGCGGTCGATGTTCGTAATGACGGAAATTGACTGATAGTAGTTCAAAAATGCCTTTCCGAAATCGTCTGCTTCAAGAACCATATATGGGCCCTTCCCGATCCTGATATTATTTCCTTTGAATTCTTTCAATTCTGTTCCCACGAAAACGGTGGGATCAAGACCGGCACGCGCGAGGATCAAACCTGCAAGCGCGGTCGTCGTGCTCTTGCCGTGAGAGCCGGTAATGGCGATCGTCCGATAATTCTTCGTAATTGCTCCCAGGGCGTGCGCGTAGGGGAGTGTGGGAATCCCCAATACCTTGGCCGCCAAAAGCTCCGGGCTGTCCTTTGGAATCGCCCGATTATAGATGATAAGGCTGATATCTCTGGTTATATTGGCCTTTTTGTGCCCAATTTTGACCCTGATGCCCTCTTTTCTCAGTTCCTTCGTCATTCTGCCGTGCACGAGATCCGAGCCCGAAACAGCCCAATTTTGCGCCTTAAAGTAGCGTGCGAGGGCGCTCATGCCGATGCCGCCGATGCCGATAAAGTAGAGGCTTTTTTTACTTGATTTTTTCAGAGCCATTAGCTAGATTATAAGCAGTTCATTGCACTTCAACAAAGGGGCGATCGAAATGGGAAAAGGCGGCAAAAGAAAAACAGCCAGGCTGCTAACGATAGTTGCTTCCAATACAACCGACGCGAATCTGAAAAGCGCGATGGAAGCAATCAACAAAAAACTCCTCAAACACGGCCTCCGGATAGATTCCTATTTTAAAAGAAGCGATGGCCGATACGGATATACCATTCCGGCCGGTTCCACAAACTATCACGAAGACCCTGCGATAATTTCGGATGTCGTTAATCGTCATTTCGGCAAGACAACACCGCGTCGAAAGGGGAGGGGGTAATAATGGAAATCCGCGTAGAAAAACATTGGAGATCGGAACAAACCGACCGAGCCGAGCACTTCAAAAGAACTTCCCGAAAGGTGCGCTCGCTAAACACCCAGAAACATTTTGCCGCCAAAATAAACTTTGGCGGCTTTTTATTGCTTGCCGGAGCGTGGTAATATGGAAATAGTTGATGTATTGGGTAACCGGGGTACAACGCCGTGAAAACCGAGACGCGATACCGTTATACTCACCAACACAACGGGAGGATTGTCCTTGCGCCTGAATTTTGGGCAGATGACGACCAGGATGCCATAGCATACGTGAGATCCTTAAAGGGCCTCGAGTCGGGGGAACCGCTCATCTTATGCCATTATTCCGGAGAAAAATTGGAACGTTTTACCGCGCGAACGGTCGGATCGAAACAGCGATGCAAGTTGATCAACATCAGTCTTCTGCCTATTTTATTATTCATCTCATGTCGCACAATATACCTTTTGCGACAGATAGATACCCGTCGTGAAAGCTAGCGGCCGTTTTGCAACGCTATAAATATCATCGCAAAACGGCTTTATCTTCACAGTCTCCGAATCTATCGTGTCTTAATAATCGACCGTCAGTTCCTCTTGAAACTTCTATGTAAGTTTAAAACAACGCTATTCCCCGTCTTATCCAGCCCGCGACAAACGAGTAAACCCACCCAATTGCGTTCGCGATCGGCCGAATCGTGATATCGGCAACGTGTATGCCGGTTGTCCCGTAAAACCATTTATCGACATATTGGATCATCGGCTGGAAATTTATGAAGGAAAGATCGGCGTGCGGGGTCTTTTTCATAAAATTCACTCCGATCTGCTTGCTGGTGCTCACAAAATCGTTCATAAATCCCGAAAAGTTAGGCAATAGCGCACCGAGATTGAACCATGAGGCGGTGGAAGCGTGTATCAAATCGGGTTTGAGAGGCGTCGTGGACGCATAGATAGGAAGTGTATTGGTTCCGAGTAGAAGAAAAAATATGATAGCTACAACAAGGTGAAAAAAATCTTTTCTGTATTTTGCAATTTTCATTCTAGTTAGAAAAGATATCCCAAAGGACTTAAATCTCCGCCGAAGGGCATCTGTCCGCACACTTTGCTCGGCCCCATGTAGAATGTCTGGCTCGCGTACACCGTGAAATGGAGATGCGGTCCCGTCGCATATCCGGTCATGCCCGAATAGCCGATTACCTGTCCCCTCTTTACCGTGTCGCCTTTGGTAACGATCTGCCGCGAAAGGTGGCCGTAAAGCGTCGTAAGATTATTGCCGTGGCTTATGACGATGAATTTGCCGTATGCGCCTTTCCGGCAATACAGATCCTGGTTTCCCGTCGCAACAACCGTTCCGTCATCAGCGGCCAGAACCGGCGTGCCGATGGGAACTCCGAAGTCCACGCCGTTATGCCAATGGCCCTGATATCCGTTTTTTGCGAAAGAAGTCGCTCCGTATCCCTGGGTGATACTTGCCTCGCTCGCGCCCTGGACCGGGATCCCAAGAATACCGGCGCCGAAGGGCGGCAATTCCGAAGGATCTATTTTTGTTCTTAAGACCGCGTCGAGCGATTCGATGTCGTTTGCGATCTGTTGCTGTTGTTTTTGGAGCGCCGCAAGTTGCTGTTGGAAAAGGCTTTCCTGACTCTTTGTCTGCGCCAACAGGGTTTGCCGCGTTGCTTTTTGATCCTGAACGATCGCCTTCTTGTTTGAAAGATCCTGCTGAGCGGAAGAAATGCTTTCCTTTTTATCACTCGCGGTCTTAATTTGCTTGTCGTACTGATCGTGAAGATTGCGCAGGCTTCCGATATCGGCGGAAAGCTGACTTTGCAACGTATTTAAGCTTTGAGCTTCAAACACGCCGGCCGCCAGGCTGTCGTTCTTTAAAAACACCATAAGGAGATTTCCGTTCGTGCTATCGGTTTTCTGCAATTCCACGAACGTTTTCTCAATAGCCTGACGCTTATCGGTGATTGAAGATTCAATGTCCTGGATGTCGTAGTGCAACGAGTCGATCTCAAGCCCCAGTTTTTGGGTATTGATCTGATCGGCCTGAATGTTCAGGTTTAACTGGCTGATGTTGCCATCGATATTCGCAAGCTGTTGCTGAAGAGTGATCCGCTGCTGTTTCGTGCCTTGGAGATTTTGTTGCGTTGATTGAAGCTGCTGGTTAATCGACTCAAGTTGTTTGGCTTTCGTTTGGATCTGCGTCGTAAGTTCGTCTTTTGTGAGACCAGTCGGCGAAGAAGAAGTATCGGCGCGCGCAATTGTCGCGACAAAAACGCAGGACAGGGAACATATTCCCGTAATCGCGAGTGCAAGAATAAGTTTGGCGGAATGTTTTTTCTTCATCCGAGTTTACTGCAGGGCGTCAATCTTAATGATCGCGGTTCGAACCCGCGCAAGGATTTCTTTTTTTCCGAGGATGCGCGCAATCTCCATGGGGTCGGGCGAGGCGCGGAGGCCGGACAGGGCAACCCGAAGAGGCCAGTATACCGAACCTCTCCCCTCTTTGAGAACGAGATCTTCGAACGCTGCTGACAATTTACCGTTTTCAAAATCTCCGGCGTTTAACGTTTCGATGCGCGCGGAAACGGCTTCGAGTATCGATTTGGTCTTGGCCACCGGCTCTTTATCCCAGACAAGCAAATGGGCGTCATAATCCTGAAGTTTGAAGAAAAATCCGGCAACGTCGGGAAATTCATTCAAGGTTTTAAGGCGCGGCCGTTCAAGCTCAAGAACCTTTGTAAGAAATATCTTTTCAACGGGAATGCCTTTTTCTTTAAATATGGGTTCGAGACGATTCACCATCTCGTCGGTCGACAAATTTTTGAGATGCTCTTTCTGAAGCCAGTCAAGTTTTTCCTGGTTAAATACCGCCCCGCCTTTTTGCACGCGCTTCAGATCGAACTCTTTCACGAGCTCGTCCAGGGTAAAAATTTCCTTGTCGTGCTGGGGATGCCAGCCCAAGAGCGCCAAAAAATTCACGATCACTTCGGGCGAATATCCTTTCGTTTTATATTCGGCGAGCGCCGTATCCGTGAATCGTTTCGACATTTTGCTCCGGTCGGGATTCAAAATGAGCGGAAGATGCGCGTATTCCGGCACTTCAAAACCCAAGGCCCGCTGAAAGAGAATTTGCCTCGGCGTATTCGAAAGATGTTCTTCGCCCCGGATCACATGGCTTACTTCCATGAGCGCGTCATCAACCACCACGGCAAAATTATAAAGCGGGCTTTCCTGATCCTTGGCGATCGCGATGTCTCCGAAAAGTCCGGCATCGAACGAAACTTTTCCCCGGATGACGTCTTTGAATTCTACGGTGGTTTCGGGGGTAGCGAAACGTATCACCTGGGTCTTCTTTCCTGCCGGCGGTTCTTTAAGATTGCGGCAGTGGCCGCTGTATTTCGGCGATAAGCCTTGTCCAAGCATTGCCTGCCGTTCGGCTTCGAGGTATTCTTTTGTGCAATAACAATAATATGCCTTCTTTTCCTCGAGAAGTTGTTCAAGATATTTTTTATAGATCGCAATCCGCTCGCTTTGCCGGTAGGGGCCGTATTTGCCCTTGTCTTTTGATTCGCTTGGACCTTCGTCCCATGTAAGTCCCAGCAATTTCAACCCTTCGAAGATCTGTGCCTCGTACTTCTTTTCCGAGCGGGCTTTATCGGTATCCTCGATCCGCAAGATGAACACGCCACCGTTCTGGCGGGCAAAAAGCCAGTTAAATAGGGCGGTGCGCACTCCCCCGATATGCAAAGGACCCGTTGGGCTCGGCGCAAAACGGACCCGGACCGGTTTTTGCTCTGATTTCACCATTTACCCTCATTATATCAGCATTTTTCGAAGAATTGCACGGGAAATAGAAAAGGAGCCGCACCACACGTGGCGTGTGTCATCGCTTACTGCCTTGAGCTGCCAAGTCCCTGCCGAAAGCGATCCGGTATCGGATGCGGGAAGAAGAACAAAATCGTTATCGCCAATGGTTTGATAGGTGCTGCCGGGAATGCCCAGTTCAATATCGCCATTCGGGAGGGGGCCCGTGTGGCGACCCGAATTATGTGGGGTGTCAAATGGCTCCGCAAGAATCACCGCGACATTGATATTCTTGACCGGTGGCGTCCCGCACCCCGCAGTCACGCAGATCTCTCTCCCCTCACCGTTCGCATAGAGATCGGAGATCTCTTGCGCGGTCAGGGCCCGGTTCTTCATCAAAAATACTTCGTCTTCGTGTACGGGAAGCGGACCACCCAAACCAATGGTTGCCGCTAGAGCACCGAACGCTCCGGAACTTGCCATCTGCGTATCGAATACGCCGTCCACATAGAGCTTCACATCCGTGCCATCCCAGGTGCAGACGACGAAATGTTTGTTGCCGTCTTGTATGTTGAATGTACCAGCCAATACGGCGCCCTTCGCGGTACAATTTTCAGTGCCATTATTCGCTCCCAAAGCTATCTGATTCCCCCCTCCCACGATCCCCATGGGGTTTACGGTGCCATCCATCCGTACGATCTCGGAATCCAGATGCATCTCCGAAGCCGCGCCGTTCTGCGTCTTCACATTTTGAAACATGGTCGCTTGCTGAAAGCCGGGATCGTCAAATACAGGCGTCGTTGCATTAAAATTATCGCTTCCAACACTATCAGAAAGCGAATTGTCAAAATGCCAGATATGCCTTGCGGCAGGGATAAGGGCGTGGCGCGGGCGACCAAAGCGCCGTGGCTCCAGGCCACAAGCCCGATGCCCAAAAAGAGGAAGAAAGCATTTAGGCTCAACTTCCTACTTGTTCCGAATATTCCAAACATTGGTTTAATGATGGCCGCTGAGACGATTTTCGTCAATTTTTGCCGATAAAGCCGTACTTTATAATTTCTTTTGAAGATTTTATCTCGTTCTTTATTCCGTCAATTTTAGTAACTCCTCCGCGATCGCCGTGGCCGCTCCGGGTTTGAAAAAGTTTCCCGACGCCACGCTCATTTTATTCATCACTTCGGGACTTCCAAGAATAGATCTGAATTGCGTCATGAACACGCCCGGCAGAAGATTCGGCTCTTCCATCACGACTGCGGCGCCCGATTGCGCGAATTCGTACGCATTGATCCTCTGGTGGTCATTGGCCGCTTCAAAAAGCGGGATCAAGATGGAGGGTTTCTTGAAGGCGGCTATCTCGGAGATCGTCCCGCTCCCCGACCTGGCGATCACGAGATCCGCGGCAGAGAGGGCTCGTACCAGCGTGCTCTTGTCGAGATACGCGACGGGCTTGTAGCGGCTTTTGACCGCTTCCTGAAGCGAAAGGCCGGTAAGTGCGGCGTGTGAAAGTCTTTCTACCTCGTGAAGGTTGGCCTGTCCGGTCTGGTGGAGCACTTGGGTCAGTTTGAGCAAGCCGTCGAGATTCCCCAAGATGAATTCGTTGATTCTCGTGGATCCCTGGGATCCGCCGAGAATAAGCGTGAGCGGTAACTTGGGATCGAACCCCAATTCTTCTTTTGCCGAATCGCGGTTCGGCTGATCGAGGAGATCCTTTCGCACCGGCGTCCCCACGCATGCGGTTTTTTTAGGATTGAAATATTTTGCCGCCCGTTCGAAACTGACGGCGATTCTCGAAGAAAAACGGCTGGAGAGCAGATTGGTAAGTCCCGGCTGGGCGTCCGACTCGTGAATCATCACCGGGACTCCGTAGAACCATCCGGCAAGGACAACCGGAAGAGCTCCCGTACCCCCTTTCGAAAAGATCGCGTCCGGCATGATCCAGTAAATTTTAAAAAACGCTTCGATAAGTCCCAGAAAAAATTTCGGAATATCGAAGATATTCTTGAACGAGAAATAACGCCGCAACTTTCCCGAGATCAGAGTCTTTATTTCAAATCCCGCCGTGCGCAAAATTTCCGCGTATTCATCTTCCGGTCCGAGATACTGGAGATCCAAATTGATCCGCCCGGCCATCGCCAGCCGCCTCAATTCCTCGCCGACCGCCAAAAGCGGATAGACGTGTCCCCCGCTCCCGCCGCCCGTAAATACCACGATAACGTCTGAATCTTTCATGCTCTTTAATTGTATAAATTATTCTTGAAATCTTCTAATTCCGTTTTCTCTCCTTTATGTGTACTTCGACACGTTCACGGCAATGCCGGACATCGTAAGAAACACGGCGAGCGCGGTTCCGCCGTAGCTCACGAATGGCAACGGCACCCCCGTAAGCGGTATCAGTCCCGAGATCGCCGCCATATTGACGAGCGACTGGAACGCGATCACCGTCCCAAAGCCGATAAGCATAAGCCTCCCGAATTGGTCGCGGATATTTTTCGCGATCCAAAATAAACGAAACGTGAACATGCAAAATAACACGATGAGCCCCCCGGCTCCGATAAATCCCAATTCTCCGGCGATGACCGCAAAAATAGAATCGTCGATCGGGGTGGGAAGATAGCCTACCTTGGCCGTCGACTGGCCGTAACCCACGCCCATGAGACCTCCTGAACCGATGGCAATAACCGCCTGGTTCACCTGATAATTTTGTCCCTGCGTGTCGTTTTGTTTGTTCAAAAATCCCAAGATTCTCGCCCGTCGGTATGGGGTCGCATAAATCACAAGGGCAAGAAT
>JBGPES010000019.1:0-9311 GCA_041482935.1 Minisyncoccia bacterium
AGTACTCGCGAATTCCTCCGAGACTAGTTGACCTCGAAGTACTTAAGAATAAAAACGAGAAGGTCATTCATTTTCGCCTACGGGACTATCACCCTCTTTGGTGCCCCTTTCCAGTGGGCCTCGGCTAACAAATGACTTTGTAACTTCTTTTCAGATATAACGCCGTGCACCAGATCTTGGCGCCAGGCGTTATACCTAAAGTGTTCTTACCTTATAACCCCAACCCAACTTTTTGGACTCCCGACTTGACAAACTAACAATTTATATGCTACACTGTGCGAGGAGGTGATACATGAAAATCCGAGTTCGAGTTGTCGCGATTTCAAAAAACCCGCTGAGCAGAAAGGCCAAGTTGGCTTTCTACGCAATCGCCACGATCAGCGTAGCAATCGGCATCTTCAACTTTGATGCCGGCTGCGTCACCATGTCCCTCGCGCTGATCCCCTGGCTGGGAATCAACGGCGGTTTGCCCTTCTGACTCGCAGGGCATCGCCAACCGCGTGATCAAGGATTCTATTCCTGGCCATGCGGTTATTTTTTTATTTCTAAGTCCAAAAAGTTGGGTTGGTTTGGGCTCTTCCCTTTTCTCTCGCCGATACTAAGGGAATAACATTTGTTCTTTGTTCCTCCGCTTACTAGAATGTTTTACTTCAGCGGGTTTGCTTCGTGCCTCGCTCTCGCGAGCCACGCGCAGATTTACGCAGATAGTTACGCAGATGAACGCGGATGTTTTTGAATTCATCCGCGAAAATCCGCACCTTGATCTGCGAGAATCAGCGCGTGCCTCACAAAGGTGAGGCACGATCATTGAGGTTTACTCAATGGGGTTCGCCCATTCGGATATTCCCGGATCGCAGGTTGCTACGCACCTCCCCGGGACGTTTCGCCGCTACGCCGCGTCCTTCATCGCCTTTTGATGTCTAGGCATCCACCATTCGCCCTTAAAGACCTCTCTGCAAAAATTGCACGACCTCATAGGTCCCGAAATTTTTGCAGAGAGGTCCGATTACCCATCCCAATGCTGACTTGCACTCCGACAGTTACGTCGGAGTTGCCCGGACACATTTGCATGTGCACGGGCGCCCCTGCACGCCACTGAGAAATTGCACACTATGTAATGCGTACATAATGTGAAAAAGGTGGCGCAGGGAATCCGCTATTTTCACCCGACTCTACATTTCAGGTGCCATTTGCCCGATTGCGCAGGCAATTGGTTTATTAAGCTACGGTCGGACGGACCAACAAAAAAACCGCCGGTTGGCGATCATTTGACTGCAGAAAACCTGGCAGCCACTCAACCGCTTTTCCTTGAGAGTTTTAGGTTAATCTTCATTCTTGGTGTTAAGTATACTTCTATCCAAAAAAGAGTCAAGGGGGGGTCCGATTGCTACTGTGCATAACTCCGCTACGATGGTTTTGATGGGGGGCTCTGATAACGGGGATTCAGCTCTATAGCTCTTTGGCTCTTTAGCCAGAGAAATTATAAATTAAAAAATCGCTCCGAATAAAATCGGGGCGATTTTGTTTTTTTATTTTGCGCGAGAAGCATCGAGCCATGTTTTGAGGTCCGCTCGCAGTTCTTGGCAGTACGGCGTCTTACTTCTCTTTCTATTCCAAAAATTCCTGTTTTTGATAAGGCGATTGACGTACGCGCACAATTGCGAGCTGAACCACTTTTGACGCTCCTCCCCAGTGTGCCCTCCGGGAAGCGGACCTGCAGCACGAGACAATGAATCGAGCCTGTCGAGCAAGCTCATGTTCACATCAAGCCCGCCATTCGCCCATCTCTTCTGATATCGCTGATGCTGTACTTCGCTTATTGCTTCCACACGATCCTCCTCCAAAAATTTTGATCGGACAACTGCCACTAGTCTAGCGTGGCAACGGGATAAGTGTCAAATGATTTTCTGCGCTTTACCGCTATTCGATTTCTGACAAACAAAAACGCCGCTCCTCAGAGAAGCGGTGTTGAGTTGTTAGCTATCCTAACCCGTATATTTCCCCAAATTTTTTCCCGAGATATTCGGTAAAATACCGTGCGGTGAGTTTCTCGCCGGTCGCGCGCATCGCAAGCTCATCCTGAAAATACTTCCGCCCGTGGATGTGGACATTCTTCCGCAGCCAGGCGAGGAGATGGCCATATTCGCCTCGCGCGATTTCTTCTTCGAGGTTCGGGATATCGCGCTTCGCCGCTCTGAAAAATTGCGCGGAATAGAGGTTGCCGAGCGTATAGGTCGGGAAATATCCGAACGAGCCTCCCGACCAATGCACGTCTTGCAAAACGCCTATTGCGTCATTCGGTACCGTAACACCGAGATATGTTTTCATCTTCTCATTCCAGACTTCGGGAAGATCGCGGGGATGAAGCGTTCCCTCACTACGATTCTCAGAAACAGGTTTTATATCGGCTTGATGCCGATCCAAAAGACTGGACAGACATTTGAGGGAAGCCACGAGCCGCTCGCCACGACGCACATGTTCGAAACGGCTCAAGCGGTGCTTGCCGGCAAGCGCGTCGACCGATCCGCGAATCACGTGTTCACGTACAGCCGGATCGTCCGCTGCGGAAGCTGTAATTACTCGCTCATCGCGGAACGGCAGAAAGGGCACGTCTACTATCGCTGTCATGACCGCCCCTTCAAGAATCCTGCGCACTGTCCGCCGACATCTATCCGCGAAGAACAACTTGATGAAGCGGTGCTCAGCCGGTTGAGAGATGTTGATCTTTCCGAGGACGAGGTAGCACTGGCACGGACTCGCTTGGAAGAACTGAAAAAAGAACGGGCGAAAAACCAGGCCATCACGAGCCAGGCTCTTCGGCTCCAGGTAGATCAAATGCAGGGCCGATTGGAGAAACTCGCGGATGCGCTCGTTGACGGCACGATTGACAAGCGCCTGTTCCAGAACAAGCAAGACACATTGCTTCGGGACCAGGCCCGCATCAAGGAAAAACTGGCTGAAATCGAAAAAGGCGCGTGCGCTGCGCTCACGAACCTCACGAACACTGTCGAACTGGCAAAGAGCCCGTCAATGCTCTACAAAACCGCCTCTCCGGAAAGAAAAAGGCAATTGCTGAAAACCTTGCTGTCGAACCTCGTCGTTTCTGAAAAAAACGTAGAGATTACGCTCACGCTTCCGTTCCGTTTGATCGCCGAACGAGATAAAACATCAATTGGTCGGGCCGCCGGGAATCGAACCCGGTCTCTACGCACCCGAAGCGCATGTACTACCGGTATACTACGGCCCGATGTTCTTTAGCGTACCGCAAATCTTATTTTGGGTAAAGAATTGCTGAAGATCGACCACTATTCGCCTATTCGCGCGAATTAGAGATGACGATAAGGCGATTTTATTAAATTAAAAATTATTTCCCCGTACTCCCGAATCCCCCGCGGGTTTTCCCTTCGAGTTTTTCCACCTCCTCCCATTCGGCGCGGGCGAATTTCACGAACATTCCCTGGGCAATGCGCTCCCCCGCCTCGACGACGACAGGCGCGTTGGTGAAATTCAAGTACGCCGCACGATATTCGTCCGCATCTCCCGAAAAATCGGGGTCGCCGATGCCGATACTGTTCGCCATGATCAGTCCTTTTTTATGCGTAGAACTCCGCGGCGCGAGCAGAAGAAAGTGTTCTGCGGGCGTTTCAACCGCGATGTTTAATGGTATATATCCCACCTTCCCCGCGGGAATTTCTACTTTTTCGCGCGCCATCAAATCAAAAGCCGCCGCACCTTCGGTCTGGTGCTTCGGCAGCGGATGCTCCTTATTAAAACGTTTGATCTTTACTCGCATCGTTTGCTTTAGTTTCTGACGCCCCCTTCTTATGCCTATGCCGATGATGTAATTGTTTTGATTTCTGGGTGAGGGCGAAGATCGAAAGCACCAGAATGTAATTCGCCGTAACTTCGGGAGCGATATGATACTGCTTCACCGAAAAGAACGCGATAGTGGAAAGGGCGAACATAAGGATGGTCCAGCCGATCACGAAAATTTCCCCGGGATGGCGACCGTCGTGAAAATCATACCAGCGGTCGAACTCTTTCGTGGTCACATACAGCGTGAGAATACCGGCATATACGGCGGAGAGCGGAGCGTTTAACCCGTCGTATTTATCCATTGCAAAAAAGTTGGCGGTGAGGAAGATCATGAACGCAATCGTCCAGATAGTCGAAATGATCCGCCAAATTCGTTCGTCTCTAAATACGCTCATAATCCCATCGTAGCGCAGACAGCTTTGAATCTCAAGCTTCTTCGGGGCTTCCCGTTCTATCATGGCCGAATTTTCCTTTGTCGAACAAATCCTCGAAAATTTTCATATCTTCTTTGGAAAATCCGTACCCGCTTTTCGCAACATCTTCTCGCCAATAACGATGACTGATAAGCCCGCTATAAATAACTTCTTTCAATTCTTCGAAGTTTTTATAGGACCCGAAGAAGTCTATACCTTTCTCCCGCTTAATCTCGCGTGCAAGCTTTATGGCTCGCGCCCACGCATCTCTTTCGAGCGCAGACAACCGCACAGCAACCTCTTTCTCTGCCCGAACCCTATCGACCTTATTAATCTCATTGATTTTTTCCGCTAGACCCTCCCATGACTCTTGTTTTGTATGCCCGATTTCGTGTAAAAGAATGAATATGTCCTGCGGTGTCCGAATATCTCCCAAAAAAACTAAACGATTCTCACGAGATACCCAATTTTGCCCTAATTTTCTCTTTATCGAATTTGCCACCGCATAACTTGGTGTTGCAAATGTGTAGCCCTCCGGCAATAAGTCCTTGAAATCCACAATCATCTGACCGTCACGCTCAATGACGACAGTAGCTATCCCCACTTCATCCTCGGTCGCCCTTAATACATCTTCATTTTTGAACTTATATTCAAAGTCTAATTTTAATTTTCCTTCTTTGTATTCGCGCCGAGGGATTCCCATCGCTTCCGATTTTTTAAATAATTTCAATTCTTCCTCGCTCGCATTGGCCGGAATATAACCTTCATCTTGATTAAACTTTTCTTTTCGAGACATAAAGATTACTTCACATGATACTTCTTCTTTATATCTTCCTCAATGTCGGATTCGAACTCGTCTTTTTTCTCGCGGGCTTTTTTGGAAAGCGTTTGCAGCTCTTTATCGCTCATCTTCCCTAAATTCAAAATCCTAGATTCTAAATTCTCGCGTGTGTTTCGCGCGGGATCGTCGAGCACTTCTTCGAGAAGAATCAAAAGTACGAAGCCAACCCGGGGGCCCGGCTCGATCTTCAGTGCCTTCATCACATCCTCGCCGTTCACCTTGAGCATCTTCGGCGAGATCGGGTCGTTCTTCACTTTTTCGATCATGAACATCAGGTGCCGCGATTTGTACGGTACGGCTTTGGGGACGCCCGAGCCGATGCGGTCCGCCTCGCGCACCTTCATAAGATCGTCCACGTTCTCCGGCCCCACGCGCGCCAAAAAGCGCCGCACGCCGGCTTCCGAAACTTCGCCCGTATTGTAGTAGAACATGTGGTAACGCACGAGGTGAATCACCTGCTCTGCGATCTCTTTTGAAAACCGCAGACGGTCGAGCGCCTTCGCGGCGATTTTCGCGCCCACGACTTCGTGTCCATGGAACGTTGAATCCGGCCCCTCGCCGCGTTTTGCTTTGGGCTTCCCGACGTCATGCAAAAGCGAAGCAAGCCGCACGATAAGCGAATAATTCTCCCTTGCCGCGTAATCGAGCGCGCGGACATTGTGCTCGAAAACGGTATAAATATGATGCTTGTTCTGCCCCACGCCCAAGCCTTCGCGCAATTCAGGCAAGATATAGTTCAAGAGATTCAGTTCTTCAAGAAGAATGATCCCCTTCGCCGCGCGCGGGGTTTCCAGAATCTTTACGAATTCATCGCGGATGCGCTCTTTCGAAATCAGCTCTAATTCGCGCGAATGGTTCTCGATCGCGCGACGGGTGTTCATCTCGATTTCGAAATCAAGCTCCACGGCAAACCGCACGGCGCGCATCATGCGCAACGCATCCTCGCCGAATCGCTCCTCGGGCTTCCCCACCGTACGGATAATTTTGTTTTTCAGATCTTCCCGACCACCGAATTCATCAATGAGCGCACCCATCGCCCACTTCACCGCGCCCATCGCCATCGCGTTCACCGTAAAATCACGACGCGACAAATCTTCCTCGATTGTTTTTGCGAACGTGATCGTATTCGGATGGCGTTTATCAGCATAGCCTTCTTCCGAACGAAATGTGGTTACTTCGACGATCTTCAATTTCGGATCTTCCGATTCGGTTTTGATCCCCACGGTGCCAAAATCATTTTCGTAGACCGTCGCCGGCTCGTCCTTTTTCGCTCCGCCAAAACTTGTGAAGAGTTCCTGCACTTTGTCCGGCGTCGCGTTCGTCGCGATATCCCAATCTTTCGGTTCGCGGCTGAGCAAAAGATCGCGCACGCAGCCGCCGACGAGATAGGCCTCAAAGCTCTTCTCGCCGAGCCGCGTCGCGATTGCCTGCACTTCTTTGGGAATTTTGTATTTTTGTTTCTCGGGTTCCATTAAACGTACTTTACTTGAAAATCTATGTTTTGACAAAAAACTTCTGCGCGAATATAATCAGGGCAGATCTTCGGCGCAATACTACGGTACCAAGGAGACAAAGTGAGCCAGGATCCTCTTGTAATATTCCGCGTAGAATTCCACGAACAGAATGATTGTCCGCACCCGGAGTTCCACCCCGAAACGCCAAACTTACAGAATATAGCTATTCTTCGGGATTGGCTTTTAAAGAACGGTGATCGTTCCAATCCGTGGGGATCAAAACGGCTGCTTCGCGTGGCGCCTCTCTGCGAATTCGGCGGAGTGAGTTGGAAAACCGGGGGCGGCACGGGCGACACGGAAGAAGCCGGCGGCACCTGGGCGGTCTGCCCGAAATGCAACGCGATCGAAATGTGTGGTTTTGTAGACGGTACGAAAATTCAACCGGAGGAATGCGCGGATTGTGAAACTCCGTTGTCGTTTGCCGATTATTTTCAGGGAATATACAAAAAGAGCGGCCCCGGAGGAGAAGAGGTCGCAAGGTAAATTGAAACATCACTAATTCACCGGCGGGAGTTCCCCCGCCGGTTTTTTCTTTTTATTTCTCTCGTCGCCCTCGCGAAGGCGAGGGCCCATACTCAAAAATATGAATTCTTAAAGCATGGATTCTCGCCTTCGTGAAAATGACAGAAGAAAACACGGATCGCGGCCTTCGCCGGGATGACAAAAAACGCGATGGCCATCGCGTTTTTTGTCATCTCACTTCCGCGCCGAACTGTTTTTTCGTTTCTTCGATCACCTTATCCTGGAGCGGCTCAACCTCCCCCGTCAGGAGCGTGCGTTCGGGGCTCCGGTAAATGATCCGGTAGGTATAGCTCATTTTGTCCGGACCGAATTTTTCAGCGTTCTCGTATTTGTCGAGCAAGGAAACTTCCTCCACGAGTTCACTGCCAATGTCGCGGATAAGATCGAAATAATTGTTGGGCACAAACGTTTTCGGCACGATAAAAGAGATGTCGCGCGTTACGGCCGGGAACTTGCTTACCTCTTTATACTTGTTCCCGAGCTTGAGCTGGCGCTTGACGCGTTCGTCCCCGGACCAGAGCAGTCGGATGTCGGGCAGTTCCATGCTCAAGATGGCGAGCCGCTCAAGGCCGAAACCGAACGCCCAACCGTTCCATACTTTTGAGTTCACGCCCAAATTATCGAGTACCTTGGCCTGCACGACGCCCGCGCCCAATAATTCCACCCAGCTCCCGTTCATGTCGGCTTCCATTTCGAGGCTCGGATCCGTGTAGGGAAACGTATCGGGGTTAAAGCGATATTTGATGCCGGGACCATAGATGGCTTTCGCAATCGCGGTCAATATTTCTTGAAGTTCCGTGATGCCAATTTTTGTTTCTTCCTTGCGGCACAGGAAGAGCCCATCCATCTGATGGAATACGTTCATATGCTTGCGGTCGATCTCATCCTTGCGATAGACCTTGCCGTAGGAAAGCGCCCCCATTGATTCACCCTTCGTGATTTTCGCGCGCACTTCGGGAAGGCGCAGATAGTAATACCACATGATCGTGGTGTGCGTCCTAATAATGTAGTCTTTGTTTATATAATAGGTATCGGACGAGCTCCGCGCGGGATGGTCGGGCGGAAAATTGAACAGATCAAAACTCTCTCGCGCCGGCGCGACTTCGGGGGTCCGAATTATATCGAACCCCTTGAACTCCGGAAGGTCGACAATGCGCTTCACGAGTTCCCGGATCGGACTCCCCTCGGTGCGCGCAAGATCGGGAAGCGCCAAGTAGCGCTTCAGCCGCTCCGACTCGGCATCGTTCCGGGTATCGAGCGTTTTTAATAATGAAACTTGATCATCAAGCGGGACGGCGTAGTTGGAGCGCACGAGATTGGGTTTGTTGTATATGGATTCCGTGGGCATAAATATTTATTTTTCTATCTCGCGCCAATTATCGGCGTTGCCATATTTCCGACAAACCTGGAAAAGATGTAGCGGGAATAAGGCATATCTTTCCGCGCCCCTCGCGTCTTTGGATCAAGGATATTTCTCTCGTAAGCGGCGAAATCGGCCTTGGTGATGCTTTTATCTTTTATTTTTTCCCAGATGGATTTGTCGTCCAGCGTAAGGTCGCGCGGATTGAAATCGGAATTCAGAAGGTGCGCTGATTGTTTTTCCCGCACTTCTTTTTCATAGATTTCGCCGATCTCGCTAATGAACGATTCGGGTTCTTGGCCGCTGTTTTCCGCCTGTGGTGATTCTTTCATGAACGCAAGGAATTGATGCGACGTTGTGGATTTCACGTGTTTTGATTGTAGCAAAAGCCTCATACTATCGGCAAATTTGACTCCGGAAATGCTTGGTAGTAGCATCTACTATAGAACTAACTTTTTTAATACCACCGATTGACCCGAGGAGGACAAGCGATGAAACCGAGGTTTTTACAGACCGCAACCGCTTTGTTGTTTGTCCTCGTGATCGGCGTTCAGCCGTCCAGAGGACAAAAAACGAACGAAGAAACGCTCAAGTTCCGCATCCTGAGAAAGGACAGCCATCTCGTGAGCGTTTATGCGAGCGTCATCGATCCTTACGGCAGGCCGGTCATGGGACTCGAGAGGAATAATTTCTCCGTTTGGGAAGCCGACGGCCGCACCAAATTCGCGGCCACGAAATGGGTTCAGCAGGAAATAATGAACGTGGTGAACGAAGATTCCCCGCTCTCGGTATGCTTCGTTTTCGATACGAGCCAAAGCATGACCAATAAGCTCGACAAGGCGAAG
>JBGPES010000020.1:0-9255 GCA_041482935.1 Minisyncoccia bacterium
AATCGAGGAAATAAATAGGATATGCCAATTCCTTGAGCTCTCCGCGAATGGCTTCGTGGTCGATGAATTTTTCCTCGGGTGAGTAGCCAATTTTCGTGACGAAATGGGTGTCGAGCGATTCGAGGAGTACGATGTCCCGCCGCAAGAGCTCGATGAGATACTTTGGGGAAAGATCCTTGGCGATCGATCGATGTTCTTCTGCACCCTGCAAATAATGTTTCAAATACGCGCACGATTTGGGATTGGTACAGGATTCGATGATGCGGGGATCCGGCCATTTCTCGTATTGCAGAAGTTTCCGCGTGGCTCCTATGCCTTTTTTCGTATCGAGCGTCGCGGCGTCCACTTTCTCGGTGATATCTTCGCTCGCGAAGAACTTTTTGGGATCGATGGGGCCGGCTTTGACGAAGGTATTGTTTACGTAAATCAAAAACGATTTCGAGACGGGAATTCCCGCTTCTTCAAAGCAGATGCGTTGGAACGCGACATCCTGGACGTCCTCGGGTCGGACGCTCGTCGAGCTCTTCACTTCCCGTATCTCCCACGCCTTCGCCTTGAGGTCATAGGTCAGGATATCGGCTCGGCACGTGAGCCCGCTCGGCGCGATGATCGTGGGCTGGAATAAGACCTTGGTTCTCGCGTCGATCAGCCTCTTACTCGCGATCCATCCTTTCTCGTTGAACTCGCTGACCTCCACTCCTCCGGCGAAAAGCTGCTTCGCCAATGCGTCCACCTTTTCACCCTCCTTCTCTCGAAAAAACTCTGACGCCGAGGTGGGCGGCATAAGATGTTTTCCTTTTTTGGCCATCCAAAGATAACAGCCGCATTCTAGGGAGTTCTTATAATCGGTCTTGGTAAAAAGTTCAGCCATCGTTATTTCTTCACTTCTATCACGTTCGCGGGCTTTTCGCAAAAAGAATGATCTACCCGTATGCTAATATGGACATTAAAGAAGAAAAAATATAAAAGTATATTTATGGACGAAGAAGTCTTCGAAAAGGCAAAAGAAGAGGATCTAAACCAAGATGAGGCCGAGGAGCTTCAAGAATTTGTTGACGAGTCAGGATTAGATTCGGATGACGCGTACGAAATTTGGAAAGAATTATAAACGCATGAGCAAAAAGCCGAAGAAAATTAAGATCGGTGGGTTGGGGGATATTATAGTGAGTAGCGCTTTAGGATGCTTCGCTATTCGTCAACGCGCCTCTTATAGCTCAGCATAAAAAGAACGAAGATGAGCACGATCGGCGTTCCAAGGGCTACGGGAAGCACTTGCCCGGGGTTCAAGTTTCGCTTCGGGCTCACGTTGAACTGCGTGATCGCGCTCACTTGCGGAAGATCGTTGCCGGCCGCTTCGGCGATGATGATGAGCGAATAAGCGCCGGCTTTGACGAAGTGGATTTTCCAGTTGAGGGGAAGCGTCTGGCCGGCGTCGATCGTGCCGATGTATAACCCCTTCTCGGCGCTCCAATCCTCGAGATCGACGGGGAGTTTGTTTTGATTATCCATAAGGGACAGGTATGTCGTCACGTCGCCGAGCGGTTTCGATCCGGCGTTCGTAATCTGCCCCTCGACTGTCACGAAATCGCCGGCCGTGCCGCTTAGCGTTTTCGACGAGAGAATCTGCATGGATAGCAGCGGCGCGCCGGTTATTTGGGCGCGCGCTGAACCGCAGCCGATAATCAGCACCATAAATAGGTAAATAATTGCCGTCTTTTTCATGTCAGTCGTTTTTAACGATGCCCTGTTTTTCGAACCGCTTTGCGCTCAAGAAGAGGATTGCGAACGCAATCATGCAGAAGACGACAAGTGGCAAAAGGAACTGCCAATTGTCTATCAGAGAAGTTTTGTAGTCCACGAGCACGTTGTCGAGCGAATTGAACATGTTGTCGATCGGATTTGCCGCGCTGAATACTTGGGAGACGATGTCGTTCTTGAGGGTTGAGGTAAAAAGCGCCGGCGTCGCGAATGCGAGCAGGATGATGAGCGCGGTTGTGATGGTGTTTTTGCTCGAGCGATATAAAAGCGAGATACCGAATATGAGAAAAATAAATCCTATGACGCCGATCGTTCCTAAGAGCGCGACGTAGCCCATGAACGCCAGACCGAGGCCTGATCCGGCCGATGCGACGAGGATATAAGGAATCGACACGACGAAAATCGCCGCCCAGAGCGTGAGCGAAGCGAAGAGTTTTCCAAGAATGAAGTCCTTCAGGGACACCGGCGCGAGGAAAAGGCTCTCCGCGGTTTCTTTTTCGAATTCCGTAGTGATGATGGATGACGCATCGATGGTGACGATGAGGAGCGCGACACCAATGATAATCTTGCCCAAAAGCCACATAAGCTCCGTCTGGTCGAGAAGGCTCAGCTCGGCGTTGGTCAGTAAGAGATAACTCGTGAAGCTGAAAAGGAGCGAAGCAATCACAAGCCACAACATGCTTTTCCATGTGTAGAGTTCTCCTCGTATTTCTTTTTTCCAGATGTGAGTGAGCATGATTATGGATTATTGCGGGTAAGGTGAAGGAAAATGTCGGTGAGGGTTTTGTCTTTGTTGAGTTTCGTCTTCTCGCGCAATTCATCAACCGTGCCCTCGGCGATCAGTTTGCCTCCGTTAATGATCCCGATGCGTGAGCAAAGGTTCGAGACCTCGTTCAACATGTGCGAGGAAAGGAAAACCGTGACTCCGCGAGCGCTCAATTTTTTGAGGAGAATCTGGATGTCTTCCTGTCCTTGCGGATCAAGCCCGAGCGTCGGCTCGTCGAGAAAAAGGATTTGAGGATTGTTGACGAGCGCCCGCGCAAGGCCGAGGCGTTGCCGCATGCCGCGGGAATAGGTGCCGATTCTTGAATTCTTCCGTTTCAGAAGGTCGACTTCCGAAAGGAGCGATGCGATCCGATCGTCTTTTTCCTCGCCAGCGATCCCATAGAGATCGGAAAAAAATCCGAGATACTCGACGGCGGTCATCCAATCGTAGAACCCGCGGCTTTCCGGAATGACGCCGATTATTTTTGCGATTTGTTGTTTGTCTTCCGAAGGATGGCCGTCGATCGCGATTTTTCCATTATCCGGCTTCAAGATGCCGGTGAGCATCCGGATCGTCGTCGTTTTCCCGGCGCCGTTCGGACCCAAGAAGCCGAAAAACTCTCCTTTTTTGATTTGGAGATTCAAATCATCGACGGCTTTTTTCGCGCCGTACGATTTGCTCAAATGTTCTGCTGAAATGATATCGGGCATGGTTATTCTTCCTTTCTCTTTTTGGGATTGCTCCAAAAGAGATTCATGAGAAGGCTCGCAATTGCGACGATTATGAGAAACCAGCTTACGAAAAAATTGATCTGTATTTGGCTGTCGGGGACGTCGTAGAAGAATTTGAGATACAGGCCGAACCCTAATACCACGAGAGATATGAAAAGGAATATTTGCCTCATGTTATTTGTTTTCCCACTGGAAGCTGGTCAAAATAGAGGCAAAAAGCGGCTGGATACTTGCGAAACCGCTTTGCGTTGCGGTGAGCGTGATTACGGCGGCGTGATCGGCTCCGGTAATATACGTCTTTATGGTTTCGTAATCCGTGCCGCTCGCAGTGCTGCGATACGTCAACTGATACGCATCATTGCCGTTGACTGATGTTTTCTGATATGAAACGCGCAGATAGCCCGCCTCGGATTTCTTGAGCGCCGGCTCCGCTTGGCTCAAGACGAAAAGTTCAAGCGTGGTGTTGTCGGCGACGTCTTGCAACTCCGCGGATCCGCTCCCGTTATCGGAAGCGAAGCGATAGCTTCCGGCCGGGCTATTCGGCTGCAGCTGCCACGTCTGCGGGAACTTGATGGTGTAGAAATTCTCCGCGAGATCCTTGTTGTGATAGACTCCGAACGCTATATTTTGCTGGGCAATGACTGTTTGCTGCGGAGTGGATTGGAGCGAGGCAGGATTTGCCTTGATTGCGACCGTTCCGGAAATCGGCCCGAAAGAATACGCCCAAAGCACGCCGAGCGCAGCTAGGGTAATGATAAAAATAGCGGTAACTTTTTTGTTCATCTCGTTTTCAGTATACGCCAAAAATCATGACGATGACATGTTCGAGGTGATACGGAGTGGCGCAGTAGGGTAAAACTTGGTATGCTGGAAAAACTATGACAATTACAAAATCACCTCAATCTTTCGGCCGTCAGATGCTGAATAAAGTTCCGGAAATTACGATTTTTTTCTGGATTATAAAAGTTCTATGCACGACCGTCGGAGAAACGGCCGCTGATTATCTAAATACAACGCTTAATCTCGGTTTAAATGGAACATCTCTAGTGATGGGGGCTCTGCTACTTGTCGTGTTGCTTTTCCAGTTTAGGGGCAAAAAATATAAGCCATCGATTTATTGGCTTGCGGTGGTGCTTTTGAGCGTCGTGGGCACGCTCATCACCGATAACTTGACCGACAACTTGGGCGTTTCTCTCACGACCACGACCATCGTCTTCAGCATAGCTCTAGCCGTTGTTTTCGCAATTTGGTACCTCATTGAAAAAACACTCTCCGTCCATTCCATCATCACAACCCGCCGCGAGACATTTTATTGGCTCGCCATTCTTTTCACGTTCGCTCTTGGAACAGCAGCGGGAGATTTACTGGCTGAAAAATTCGCCCTTGGATACCTTGTTTCTCTAGGCATCTTTGCTGGTGCCATCGCCGTCATTGCGGCCGGGCATTACATCGTAAAAAATCACGTTTTACATGCCGAACACCGCCTGCAATCGAGCAACGCGGTGCTCGCTTTTTGGCTTGCCTATATTTTAACGAGGCCGCTCGGAGCTTCGATCGGCGATTATCTTTCACAGGCGCAATCCGACGGCGGACTTGGGCTTGGTACAACGACAACCAGCTTTTTGTTTCTTGGGGCTATCTTGGGGTTGGTAGTGTATCTCACGCTCACCAAGAAAGATGTGATCTCCAAAGCCGTGCTCGAAGAAGACGTCAAAGAGCACAAGCTGCTGGAGCAATGATGGCCAAAAAGAAAGCGGTTATTATTATCATATCCGTAGCCGTGATATTGGCACTCGTTTTTGGAATAAGCCAGTGGTTTTATTTACGTAAAGCCCACAGCACGTTTGAAAATTATTATGCCTTTAGAGGGTGTGTTCAGCTGCTCAATAAAACCGACGATTATGGAACTTGCAAAACGGATTCCGGTCAAACTATCAAAATCGTTAAATTTCAAAATAAATGGTACCTCGACGGTGATCTGCCGTGGGCGTGTTTGGGGAGTATTTGTTTTGGGCTATAGCTCCCAAAACAATAGTGAGTAGGGGTGTGGGGTAGGTTTTTAGGCAGGGAACATTTCCGGCGAATAAAATGTTTCATTCTTTTAACTCAATGATGCATCCGGAAAAACCTCCTTTATCTTCGCCTCGTATTCTTCGATAATCTTTGGGTCTGGCTCGATCGAGCTGACGTCAATCAAGGGGTTGTTCTCAAACGGCGTCGGTTCCCGTTGCCGAAGGATCCAATTCTTTTTTGTTTTTGCCGATTCGTCATCGGTATTCGTCGCGATGCGCACCGCTTTGTTGTAGTTGTCGATATTCTCGCGCAGAGCTGTCTGTTTGTTCACAACATTGTCCGTCATATCCGTTTCGTAAATGGGAGTAAGTGTTTTGAATACCCGCTCGAATCCAAGCAACGCCGCGTAGCCATCAATGATCGCCTGACGCCGGTCGGCGAATATCTCCGCTGTACGGTCATCCTTGAATCTCAGAAATGGTTTTCCGTCTTTCTTGAATTCCTCAAATAGCGTTTGCGATTTCGTGATACCCGAGAGCATCGCCACGCTCATGCCGTATCGGCTGAAAGCCGCGGGCTCGCCGCCACCCGTCGTGTCGCAGATCAGGAGCTCTTGGTCGAGGTGCTCGCCCTTGTGCTCGGGGTCGCTTGCGGCGTAGACGAGGCCGAGATTGGGATCATAGGTGTCTGCACGCTTTTTGAAGTCCTTCACGAATTCGTAACTGCCGCTAAAGGCATAGAGGCTCTCACCGGTTATCACCTTGTCGCTGAAGGTTTCGAACGCCCTCTTTTCGTCGAGTTCTCCCTTTACGTTCGGCTCGAGATCGTATGCTTCGAGCAGCGCTTGCGCCGTAGCGAATTCGCTGTCGTACAAATTCTTGCTCCACAGCTTCTCTTTCCTCCCTTCGGCTTCGCTCCGGTCCCTGAACGCCAGCTCGCCGGAGGCGATATGTTTACGCAGGATTCTCCGGGCTTTTACTTTGCTAGCGAACCACCGTTTCAAGAGATCTGCGTTGTCACTCACGGCGAGAGGCGTGTAATCTCCGATGAGGTCTTGATCCAGCCAGCGGAGCAAGCCCTCGCGGAGCATGGCCTTGATGTTCGTATGGTGCTCGTCGGCGTACTTCCGCATGGCTTTCTCTACCGCTTCGTAGGTATTCTCATCCTCGTCATCCGATTCTTGGTTTTTACTTGCCGGTTTGCCCTCGATTTCGACTCCGTGGCTTTTGAGAAACTTCCGCGCCACCTCGACGAGCGGGATGCAGGCGAAATAATGGAAGAGCTGGTACTCCTTGGCAAACCGGTTGTAGCTTTGCTCGGCAACGAGTTCGGCAAGTTTTTCCTTCGCTTCGTCGCTCAATTCTTTTTTCCCTCCGTAAAGGTGGGCGATGATTTCTTCCTGATCGAGGTATTGGTGGTCGAATTCAATATCCTCATAGAGCTCGCGCAAGCGTGTCCGATCCTCTTCGCTCAGGAGCTCGAACGCAAATTGGTACACGGCGTAGTCGAAATCGAGGCCTTCTTCGAGTTTTACTTTTTTCTGCTTTTGCGTGATTTCAACCGCTTCGTCGATCGTCACTTTTTTGATGCGCTTGAGCGTATCGACGGAGATGCCCGCCTGCCGGTCGGCGGGATAGTAGAGCAGGCCCAAGATGATGGGCAGCTGCGCGAGGTACGATACTTGGGCGTCCTTGTAGTAGAGTTCGGCCATAATATTCATTTTGCCGGAGAGCTGCCATCCCGCGTTCAGCCGGTTCCATTCACGGGCTTCGTCGTTATTTTTTGCCCGCCAGTTTACGAGCGCTTCTTTGTCGGCTTCGGTCAACACGCTTTTGCCGGTCTTCGACTTCTCTATATCGCTGTGGACAAGAAGTAAATATTTCTCCCTCGGCGTGAGGTCGCTGCGTCCCAACATGTTCGATATGCTTTTCATGGTAATTTGTGTGTTCTCTATTTTCTCTTCTTCAGCGCCTGCTCAAAGAATTCGACCCGAGCCTTGAGGTCCGCGACCTCGGCGACCTTTGCAAACGCGAGCGCGAGGCGCGCGACGGCGGTTGCCCGGCGCACGGTCGTCTTTCTCTGGGCAACTTCCTCCAAAGTTTCGGAGAGGATGGCCGCCGCTTCGTCTATGGTTAAAATCTTTTTTATATGTTCGTTATCCATGGTTTTGTAATTACATGCCCTCCACAATTTCCATCCACGCCTTGACCTCGGCTGCCCGCCCGGTTTTTGTCGCCTCGCGGTAGAGCGCCGATACGACGTTTGGGGTGAGCCGTTTCGCCCAGAGATGGATGGTCTTCATAAGGCCGCCCGACTCCTCGATCTTTTTATTCCACTCGCTCAAGGTCCCCAGGTCCTTGATCCCGAAACGCTCCGCGAATTCGGTTTGGTTCTTGATGTCGAGGAGCGACATAGCAAGTTCGTCGTCGATGCCAAGCTTCTCGATAACGTGCCGCGGCTGGCCTCGTAAAATCGATGGCATCGATCGCCATAGGACGTACGATTCGAATTCCCGCTTTTTGTAGACGCTCGGGACTCGAGTGCTTTCATTGTCTTCGTCTCTGCTCATGTGATTTCATCGGCCATTCTTCCGCGTTTTCACTTAGCCTGGCCCCGCGATGGCGTTTTGAATTATCCCAACAATCATCACCGCCCAGGAAAAATTCAAGAAGCTCAAAGTGAGCGGGCTCACCGCGCGTTACATCTACTACGGTTGCACCCGTTCGATAGATAAGAATTGCAAAAATGGCTATCTGCGGGAGGAGGAGCTTATTGCTCAGCTTATCACGCTCATAGACCAGATCGACGTGAACGAGCTTGGCATGCGGCGCACATTTGAAGAGGAGGTCGGGCGGTATAACAAATTCCGGAAGGAAGTCCTGCGGCTCGGCGAAAAGCCCCTCGCGCGGGAGGAGGTGGATATAAAGACGTACGCGAAGTACGTCCTGCGCGAGGGGAGTAATGAAGAGAAGCGGGAGCTGCTTTCGTGCCTCAAGAGCAAGTTGCAGCTGAAGGACAAAATTCTTCTCTTAATCGGCTAAACAGGATGCTTACAATTATTTTTTTTCGTTACCCCGCTTTTTTGGTACAGATTTTTCAAGATGTAAGTATTCTTCGTATAATTTGAATAAGAATTCCAACCGCTCTGCTTCGGAGGGAAAACCTTTCGGCGTTCCGTAAGCGGTGTCAACGGCTTTGTCGAGCGATTGATGCGCCTCAAGTAGTTCGCGCGGCATCACATTTGGATCATAGAGATCGGCAAGCGTGCCGTGGCATTCGCCGCGAACATTCAATAAAGCAAGCGCCGCTTTTTCAATGGCGAACCCGTGTTCTTTAGAAATATCCTTCGGCCAAGGAAAATTGTTATAAACCAATTCGTTTGAGTAGCGATATCGAGATTCGAGCCGGCCGCATACCGCTCGCATCCACGCCATATGCATGACCGATTGTAGTATTCCGAAATGATAAGGGGTGGCGCTGGGAACCACAATACAGGTGTCGCCTGCGATAAATTCAGGAGAGAAAAAAGAAAATGGAATATACTTTCTCTTCTCGGAACTTACTCTTGGAATAAGAACGTAGTCGGTGTCTGGTTGCCGATCTTCTCCGAAAAGATATGGTGTTCGCGCGAGATGGCGTGTTGCTTCGCGGGTAGATAGATCGCGATACGTCCGCACGGCTTCTATTTTCCTCATAAGGCGTGGCATCGAGCGCAATTCCTCCGGCTTGGCATTTTTTAGCCACAGACAGTAACGCATCGAGCCGTTCAGATATTCTTTTGCCGAAAGTAGTGGTCGTATAAACTTTTCAGCACCGGGCTCTTCAAGTAAAAATCCTTCTTTGGCCGCCTCATCATCGAACAATAAAAAGCCGCTATCGTTCGGCATACTGCCGAAACGAGCTTCGGGAACGTCAGTGAGGGGTTTTCTTCGGGGCAGAATAACGACATCAGCAGCATCCACGAGATAAGGATTGATGTTTTTCGCT
>JBGPES010000021.1:0-9050 GCA_041482935.1 Minisyncoccia bacterium
GTCCTCGTGCAGCATCGACCTGGTTATTAACAACATCACGGGGTTCCATACGAACTTCGCGAACGGGGGGTGGAAGGCGTTTTCCGCGATGATGAAACCAAGCGGCAATTATTTCGGAACGATGTTCGAAACTTCCCAGATCACGGCCGCGCGGGCGGCGGCGGCGCAGAACATCCACAAGAGCCAAGCCGTAGCCGGCACAGGATTTAGCGGAACCGCAAAAGGCTGTAAGGACGGCAGCGATCCCAATCCCGCCGACGGCAACCTTTGCGACGATGGCAGCTCTCCCGCCGCCATAACAACTCCCGGAACAACCGCGGGGCACGTGACCGGCGGCACCTTCGATAGTAAGGTGCATAATATCGTAAACGCGACCGATTGGGTCGGCCTCGCGATCACGGCGGCGCAAGCTATTATGTCAAGGCTCTTTGCGGGCGGCAGAAATGGTATTTTGGGACTCTAAAAAATAAAATGAAAAAATCGGGTCCGAGCCTCAAAAAAATATTATTGTGCGCATTTCTCCTGCTTTTCGTATTTGTTCTCTCTTCGGGAACGGCGCGCGCGCAAGATAGCAATTCTTCGCCCAATATCAACTGGTGGAGTTGTGGGACGAATTTACTCTCTTGCGCTCTCTATGGTCTGACTTATGCCATCACGACCATTATGGGTCTACTGGTTGCCTTCGGCGCGTGGCTCGTCCAAGAAGCTCTTTCGTTTAATCAGGGGATTGTCAACACCCCGGCGGTGCAGAAAGGATTTACCGTCACGCTCGCCGTCGCGAATTTGGGATTTGTCGTCGGCATAATCGTGATTGCCATCGGGACAATCCTTCGCAGCCAAAGCTACGGCATGAAACAAATGCTTTGGAAGCTCGTGGTCGCCGCGATCCTTGTGAATTTCAGCCTCGTCATCGCCGGGGTCCTTCTGCAGATCGCGGACACGTTCACCACCTATTTTATAAAAGCCGCAACGGGTGGTGCGGGAGGTTTCGATCAGTTCGTCACGAACCTCACGCAGGGATTTGCGCCCCAGGCGCTTTTCCAAAATCCTACCGTTAACCTCGGAGGCGATTTCGGGGCCATCCTCCAGAACATTCTGAATATGGTGTTTATTATCATTCTCTTGTTCATCATTTTTTTCACTTTCGCCGCGCTCGCCGTCATGCTCCTCATCCGCTATGTCTACGTGGGATTTCTTTTGATTCTTATGCCCATGGCCTGGCTCCTCTGGATTTTCCCCAGCTTCAGCGGCAACTGGACAAGATGGTGGAGGGCATTCCTGCGCTGGGCATTCTTTCCGCCGATCGTCGTATTTTTTCTCTACCTCGCGCTTTTTACCGCGCAAACCAAGAGTGGAGCGAATGGCGGTTATCTCCAACTGTATGCAAATCAAAGCGCTGCATATGCTGCGGCCCAGAATAATGTGAGCGGCGCCATCATCCAGCTCACCGCAACGGGGGGCAATGCAAACGGGGTGCTGGCGAATGCCGCCCAAATGCTTATCGTGCTGGGCCTCGCGCTCGGCGGGCTCGTTGCCGCGAATTCGCTCTCGATCACGGGCGCTTCCGTCGCCATTGGCACGATGAAGAGCATTGGGAATGCCGCGCAGGGATATGTCGGGAAACAAGGGAAGAGAGCTGTATCGCGAGCTGTGCCCGCTAAACTTAAAGAACACTGGGAAGAGGGCCGAGGTCGTTTGCTGCCGAAACGCATTCAATCTTGGATGGGTCGGGGATTGGGTAACGTTGAAAAAGCGGGTGGAGGTAAACTTATAGATGCCGAGGCCTCTTGGGCGAGAGACAAGGCCAAAAACCCAGAAGAAGGAGCGCGGCTGCTTGCCGGTTCTCTGAATGAGCAGCAGCGATTCGCGCTTTTGAAAGAAATGACGGATAAGGGCCATATCGGCAAGGTTAATACGGTTAATGGAAAATCTATCGATGAATTCCGGGCAAACGAAAAAGCCTTTACAAATGCGGGCCAAGAAAAATTGCTTAGCGACCTGGATAAAGCCATTGGCCACACCGCAACACAAAGTAATGCCGCGAAAGCTATAGGGGAAGAAAAGAAAAAAGTGAAACCCCAGGTGGATATCATTGATAAACAGATCGACTCGCTTAAAGAAAAAGAGGGGAAGATCAACGAAGCATGGAAGAATGCATCGCGCGCGTTCATAAATAATCCCGATGCTATCATCACTGACACAACCGGTGTTGTCGCCACAGCGGGGACAAAGATGAAAGCGGAGGAATACGTCACACTCGCACAAAAGCGATTCGGCGAAGTCGTTGGTCTCAAGCAGAAGGCCGAGGACATGAAAGTAAAAATAACAAACGAAGCCGCGGCAAAAGCAACTATTGTGGACACAAAAGGAGTCCTTGGCGCTCCTGACGCAACCGTAAACGCCAAGGAACTTATGGATAAAGAAGCGGATATACTCGTCGCGAAAATGTCTCCGAATGATGCCAATAAAGTTTCCGGGAATGATCTGTATGGAACTGGGCCGCGATTTAGGCTAGATGCCGAAGCTGCGGACACTCTGGGAGAAAGCTTCGCAAATGCTCTGGCAACGCGCGCACCACAATTCATTTCTCCGCTGATCAAGAAAATGAAATCGGAGCCGCTGGAAAAATTCACCGATATTTATATGCGAATGCTTACCACAATGGAGAAACAGGCGGCTGGCAACGAACAACTTCTCAGGGTTATAAGGCAACGCCGGACAAACTTTGAAAAATCAGTTTCATATAACATGATCGGCGGTTCCGAGTTTGAAGAAGGACAATCAGAAGCAGGTGGAACAACGCCGCCTTCTTCGCCCCCGCCATCGCCGCCATCCGGAGGAAAACCAAATCCATAAAACGAAAATACGATGCTGCAATTAACAAAATCACAAATTTTCCAAAGATGGGATTCCTTGCCGGATACCATGAAAGATGAAATTGTTTCCGAGCCAAATGCCGATTTTATCTGGAGAACTTGCGAAGACGAACACTTACCGGAAAATAAAAAACGCGGGGTTGTGAAAATCGCCGGATATGTGTTTTTCGGCTTCCTCCACCCCGGCGACTTCGCGCGCGAATTGAAAGATGCACTACAGTTAAATCCACAGGCGGCGGAGGTAATTGCGAAGGCGGTAAACGAAAGAGTCTTTAATCCCATCAAAGATGATCTAAGCCGCTCCTACGCGCCGGTGCCGCACGAGGACGAGGAGGAGACGGAGGCGGAAACCATCGCCCCCAAAAGCTTCGAAGACCTCAGAAAACCTTCTTCCGTCGGAAATATTGAAGCTGAAAATGTGCAAGTCGGGCTTCCGCCCAAGACGCCGCCCTTGAGCACAAACCGATATGATTCGCCAAAAATCCAAATCGAGCTTTCGCCGTCGAAAGCTCCGGGCGCCGTATCGGTACCTTCCCCCTTTATAAAACCGGTCGCGCCACCCGCCCCGCCTCCATCGGCCGGAGCACCTCCGCTGCCTCCGATAAAATCGGCAACCGCGCCGATCTCTTCCGCCCCGAAAGTCGCGGAAGATGGCGAACCCCTGCCGAAAATGCTTCATGAAGAGATGACGCTGAAACCGCTCAAACCGCCGGCGAATTTCAATCTCAGCGCCATGATGCCGAAATCGTTGGACGCCAAAAACAATAAAGAGTCCGCGCCTCCGAAGCCCGCGGTGCTTGAACTCGGAACCGCGCCGCAAAAGCCTCCGCAGATGCCCTCGTCATTAGCCGCCGATTCCAAAAATCCTGCCGTAAAACCCTCCGACGCAAAACCTGCGGTCCGAATAGTGCACTACACGGAATCATCGACAACGCTTCCCAAAAATCCAAGCTTGTCGTCGGGAGGAAACCGGGAGATACAAGAACTCACCGCAACGCCGCCATCGCCCGCGTCTTCGCCATCCGCCCCTTTTGGCGGCGGGTCGTCTCCGAAGCCATCCATGACGCCCGTCTGGCCCCTTCCCGCGGATATGCCGAATAAATCGTTCGTATCTCCGCCGGTCGGCGCACCCAAACCCCCGACACCGATGTTTCCGACTCCTCCGACGCCTCCGGCAACCAGCATGCCTTTCCAAAATCCCCCGGCGCCCAGAATGAACGATGTCGCATTCCAACCTCCACCCATCACTGCACCACCCCTGCCGAACCGACCTTCACCGCCCGTGGTAAGCCGCATTGAACCGCCGCCCCAGCCCAATCGTTGGCCCTCGCCGCCTCCACCAACACCTCCGAGGCTATAAGCTCTTAAAACCGGTTGGAGCCGAATTCAGTCGATATTAAACAACCAGGCCCCAGAATCTATCCCGAAAATGGCTTCCGCCGAAGCTATTTTTGAGATGGGTTCTGGACTATAATTAGTAAAGGATGCAATTTCAAGTTCCCCAATTTATAGAAACAGAAGATAAGATCGTCGGGCCGTTTACGATAATCCAATTTATCTATATCGCGCTCGGAGGAGGGGCGAGTTTTCTCCTTTATTTTGCCGTGCAAACGTGGCTCTGGGGCTTCCTTTCCGTCTTTATAATTGCCGCCGCCTTTTCGCTCGCATTTGTGAAAATAAGCGGAAGGTCGCTCAGCCGCATTATTCTCTCCGCCTTCAATTTCTATTGGAATCCGCAGGTATACGTCTGGCAACCGGATCACCCGGAAATCGCAAAAGGGCCGGAAACGCTAAGGCCCCTCGCGACTCCAAGCGGCGTATCGCTCGAAAATATCGTGTCCGGAATAGCGCTGCGGGGCGTCTGGCAAGATCTTCAGACGGGGACGAAGGTTTCAAATCAGCAATTCTTCGGCAAAGTGCAGGAACGATACCAGGTCTTCAGGAAATTAACGGGCGACCGGCAGGCGGCACAACGGATCGACTATAGGTAGCCGACATACGTTCGAAATTAAAGACTATTGAAGCTATAATTAAAAGATGCCCGCCACAAAATTCGGCAACAGCCAGGACCTGGTGGATATCCAGGAAATACACGATGGAACGGTGGTCATGAAAAACGGCTCGCTCCGCCAGATTATCATGGTGGGCGGCCTTAATTTCGCCTTAAAATCGGAGATGGAACAAAACATCATCACGCAGGCGTACCAGAATTTTTTGAATGGCGTGGATTTTCCGCTGCAGATCATCATCCATTCGAGGAAGGTCAATATTGAAAAATATCTTGCGGGACTTTCCCAATACTCCGACCGGGAACCGTCGAAGCTTCTCCAAAACCAAGCGGAGGAATACAGGGAATTCATCCGCGGCTTCGTCCAAAAAAATGCCATCATGGAGAAAATATTTCTCGTCGTAGTGCCGTTCTCGCCGATCTCGCTTCCCACCCAGGAATCGGTCCGGAAATTCATCCCGTTCGGCAAGAAAAGCAGTACCATGGCGGAGGCGAAAGCCAAAGAAGACACGAAGCTGCATTTCGCGGAAAACCTCGCGCAACTCAAACAACGCGTAAACCAGGTCGCGGAAGGACTCTATTCGATCGGCCTTGAGGCCGCCGTCCTGAACGATGAACAACTCGTCGAACTCTTCTATAATTTCTATAATCCGGAGACGATCGAAAGAGAAAACATAAATATTCCCTCCGCGTAAATAAAGATTCTTTTCCAACCCATGGACAACACAGCGCCAAGCCAAACGCCGGATGACAATTTCAAACAAATTACGAAGATTATCGCCCCTGCGGGCGTCGAAGTCTCTCCGAGCAGCCTTAAAATCGGCAACAAGCTGGCAAAAACGTTCTTCGTATTTTCCTATCCCCGCTATCTCTCGACCGGCTGGTTCGAACCGCTCATCAATCTCCCCAACCTTTTCGATGCAACCATCTACATAAACCCGATCGACACGGGGACCGCGCTCAAAAATCTGCGGAAAAAAGCGGCGCAGATCGAATCACAAATCACCGACCAGCAGGAAAAAGGCCTGGTACGCGATCCGCTTCTTGAAACCGCGCTTCAGGACGTGGAAACTCTCCGCGACACCCTCCAGCAATCGACCGAAAAACTTTTCCATGCGGGTCTGTACGTGACGATCTACGCCGAGAAAGACGACGAACTCGCGCGCCTTGAAGCAAAACTCGTCTCCTTGATGGAGGCGAAGCTCATCTATATGAAGCCCGCTCTCTTTGAGCAGCTTGAGGGCCTTTTTTCCATATTGCCCCTTGCCGACGACAAGATCCAAGTCTATACGCCCATGAACTCCGGTCCACTTTCATCGTTCTTCCCGTTCGTCTCCGACGACCTTTCCTCGAACCAGGGAATCATGTACGGCATCAACCTTCACAACAACAGCCTCGTGATTTTCGATCGGTTCTCGCTTGAAAACGCGAACCAGGTTGTCTTCGCAAAATCCGGATCGGGAAAATCGTACGCGACGAAACTCGAGATCGTGCGTTCGCTTATGGCGGGAGTCGAAACCGTCATCGTGATCGATCCCGAAAACGAATATAAACGGCTCGCGGATACGTTCGGCGGAAGCAATTTCAATATTTCACTTTCCTCACACGAACACATCAACCCCTTTGATATCCCCCTGATTCCCGAAGACGAATCGCCTTCGGATGTCTTGAAGTCGCACATTGTAACGCTCGCGAGCCTCTTAAAACTCATGCTCGGAAAAATTTCTCCGGAAGAGGACGCGATCCTCGACCGGGCAATTACCGAGACCTACGCCTCGAGGGAAATCGTGCCCGGCCAGGATTTCGCAGGCAAGGAAGCTCCGCTTCTCGAAGACCTTGAAACGGTATTGCGGAATCTTGAAGGCGGCCGCGAGATGGCGGAGCGGCTTTATAAATTCACGACAGGAAGCTTCGCCGGATTCCTTAATCAGCCCACGAACATTGACCTGACGAACCGCCTCATCGTTTTCTCGATTCGCGACCTCGAAGACGAGCTCCGCCCAATCGCGATCTTCGTCGTATTGAATTTCATCTGGAACATGATCCGCGCCGAACTCAAAAAGCGCCTCCTCATCATCGACGAAGCCTGGTGGATGATGAAAAACGACGACTCGGCAACCTTCCTTTTTGGCCTCGTGAAGCGCGCGCGCAAATACTACCTTGGCGTCTCGACGATCACCCAGGACGTGGAAGACTTCCTCCGCTCGCCCTATGGAAGGCCGATCATCACGAACTCCTCTCTCCAGCTGCTCCTCAAACAGGCGCCGGCAACAATCGATATTGTCGCCAAGGCTTTCGACATTACGGAGGCGGAAAAAAGCTTCCTTTTGGGCGCGGATGTGGGCACGGGCCTCTTCTTCGCGGGAAAACGCCACGTCGCGATTCAAATCGTCCCGTCATACTTCGAAGACCAGGTGATCACCACAAATCCCGAACAACTCCTCGAAGAAAAGAAGTTACAATAAACGCCTCTTCACGGCGGAGACAATACAGGCAAAAATGGCCGGCTATACATTGCAACAATCAATAGAAGAAGAAAAACTGGATTTTTTCAGTCCGATCTTTATCATGGCGCTCATCGCGGCCGCGATGAGCGACTTCGTGATGCTTGTCGGCGTCATCGGGCTTCTTATTCCCGCGGTCGGATTGATAATAATGGCTTTCGCCGTGCTTTTTCATTATTTCGCGGCGTTTATCGTCGGGGCCACGGTTTTTCCCAGGGCGAAGGGGTGGCTTGCGAATCTCCTCATCGTGATTGCGATGGTTGTACCCCTCCCGCTTCTCTGCATTGGCATCGTCTTGGCATATTTCCTCTCCAACAAATTCATCGCGTTCCTTGCCGAACAGGTGCTTATCATTGCTGCAAGCACAGTAACGTTTGGCGGCGCGGCGGTTGTCGGTGAAGCGGCTGAAGGAGCGGTGGTCGCGGGTGAGGTGGCGGAAGGGGTGACTACCATGGCGGAAGGAACCGAGGCTGTTGGCGCAGCGGCGGAAGGAGCTGAGGCGGTAAGCGCGGGCGCAGAAGTCACGGCGGCGGGAACAGAGGCGGCCGGAGAAACGGCTGAGGCGGGGGAAGTCACCGGGGAAAAAGCATTGAAGGCCGCGAAGAAAACGGGGGAATCAATAGAAAGGGCCAAAGGAGAGGGAAGGGAACAAGAGTCTGATGCTTCCGACCAGTCCATGGGCGAACCACTGACCGTATTTGAAGCAACGGAGAAAGGGGCGTTCGGAGAAACGTCGCAAGACCAACAGGAAGGAGGGAAGGGGGAAAACGATAGGGTAGTCCCATTTGAAAAGAAGCGCACATCAAAAGATCGGGAAACCTCCGACAAAACCCTCGGTGAAAAACCGACCCCATTCGAAGACATAGAGGAGGGGGCGTTCGGAGAGACATCGCGAGCCCAACAAGAAAGAGGGGAGGGCACGGAAGAAGATATCAAGAAAGCGGCGTAGTCCGGTCATTCCCGCGCAGACGGAGAATCCACGCTTCCAAATACAATGTTTTGTGGGCATGGACGCACGGCCCCGCCAACCGCAAGGCTCGCATGGGCGGCTTCGCCGGAGCGACAGATGGACGGCTAACGGGCCAAAGAGCTGAGTCCAGTATGGTATAATAAAAACATTGAACCGCCTATTCTCTACAAATAAAAAAGTATTTGTCCTGGCCCTTGCGGCGGGATTCTTCGTGACCGGGATGGTTTCCGCATTCGCCCAGCAATCGGGGCCTCAGTTTTTGATCACATGGCGGGCGAAAAGCTACGCACCAGCCGATTATAAAGGGAAGGTATTTCCGGGAGCCAATTCGCCTATCGCGGTCTCGTTCGAACTTTTAAGCGGGGGGAAGCTCCTGAATCTTGCGGGGCAAACAATCTATTGGTATCTGAACGGTGAACTCATAGACAGCGCCTCGGGAAAGCAAATGGCGACCTTCAACGCCCTTGATGCGGCGCCGAATACCGACGAGCTCCAGATTGAATTACCCGAGTATCAAGGCGGTTTCCTTGTTCATACCATAACGATTCCAATCGTCTCGCCGGAGGTGGTGATTGAAGCGCCTTATCCCGGAGGAAATTTCTCCGGCACATCCTTCAATGTGGGTGCCGTGCCTTATTTCTTTAATGTGGCTTCTCCGCTCAACCTTAGCTATTCCTGGACGGTGAATGGCA
>JBGPES010000022.1:0-8961 GCA_041482935.1 Minisyncoccia bacterium
CAAAGCCCGTGCGCGGCGAGGATTGGTCGGAATTTTTCGAATATTGGCGAAACGAGATGCGTGATTGGATGGAGACCGATCTGGGCCTTGATATGGGTCATATCCACGAGCTTGATGTGCCGGACGGAGAGCGGGCGCACTACTCGAAAAAGACCATCGATTTTGAATACGATTATCCCTTTGGCAAGAAAGAGTTATATGGCCTCGCTTATCGAACGGATTTTGATCTCAAGAATCACTTCAAAGAGCCGCCATATAGAGAGGAAGGCGAAGAGGCGTTCTATCCGCATGTGATCGAACCCACATGGGGAGTGGATCGTTCGGTTTTGGCCGTGCTCTGCGACGCATATACGGAAGAAGGCGATCGCGTTTACCTGAAGCTCAAGCCCAAGCTCGCCCCGTACAAAGCCGCCGTGTTCCCGCTCCTCAAGAACAAGCCGGAGCTTGTGAAACACGCGCGAAAAATCTACGACGACTTGCGCAAGCATTTTATGGTTGCCTGGGACGATCGCGGCAATATCGGCAAGCGCTATTATTCGCAAGACGAGATCGGCACGCCATTCTGTATTACCGTTGACTTCGATTCTTTGGAAAAGAACGATGTGACGATCCGCCACCGTGATACCGCGAAACAAGAGAGGGTTCCGATTGCAAAATTACAGGAGTTTTTACATAGTGCAATTTATTCATGACAGCAAAAGCACGGATCCCGGCCTCCGCCGGGACGACGAGATGAATACATCTCGTCGATTCATCGTTAAAGGCGGGGAGCCGCTGAACGGAGAAATTAAGCTCGCCGGATCCAAGAACGCCGCGTCAAAGATGCTGGTGGCGTCATTGCTTACGGACGAACCGTGTATGTTTACGAATTTTCCCGACATCGGCGATATTGAAATCACGACGGAACTTTGCCGCGCGATCGGCTCGGAAATAAAAATCGAACATAATACCGCCACCCTCGGGACACCCTCTATCAAAAGTTCGAAGGTGCCACAGCTCAGCAGAAAAAATCGAATTCCGATTTTAGCGCTTGGACCGCTCCTCGCGCGTACGGGCGAGGCGGAGGTGCCGATCCTTGGAGGAGACAAAATCGGTCCCCGGCCGGTGGATCTCCACCTAAAGGCACTGGAGTCCCTCGGAGCGAAGATCGAGATAACATCCACAAGTTATAAGGCGAGGGCGCCGCACGGACTTCGGGGTGCGGTTGTGAAACTTGATTTCCCGAGCATAGGGGCGACCGAAAACACAATGTTAGCCGCCGTGCTTGCGAAAGGCGATACGGTAATCTTGAATTCCGCACTCGAGCCGGAGGTCATGGGCCTTGTGAAAATGCTTCAGAAGATGGGAGCAATCATCGAATTCGGCGCGAACCGCAACATCTATATCGAAGGCGTAAAAAAATTGCGGGGCGTCAGGCATGAAGTGCTCCCCGACAGAAACGAAGCAGTTTCGTTCGCTTGTCTCGCGATCGCGACCAATGGAAAAATCCTGGTGGAAGGAGCGGTGCAGGATCATCTCATCACTTTTTTGAACGTGGTTCGGCGCCTCGGCGCGGAATATGAAGTAACCGACAAGGGGATCGTTTTTTGGCGGCCAAATTCGCTCAAACCCTTACGCATCGAAACCGGCGTGCATCCCGGATTCATGACCGACTGGCAACAGCCGCTCGCGGTAGCCCTTACCCAGGCGGAAGGGGAGTCGCTCATCCACGAAACGATCTATGAAGACCGATTTGGTTATGTGAAAGATCTTAATTCCATCGGCGCAAATATCGAATTACAGAACGATTGTCCCGACGAAGAATGGTGCCGTTTCGCGGGAAAGAAATTCGGCCATGTCGCCGTGATCCAGGGACAGACAAAACTTCATGGCGGCGGAAAATTCCACGTACGCGATCTGCGGAGCGGCATTGTCGATATTATCGCGGCGCTTGTGGCGGAAGGGGAGTCCCAGATCGAGGGCGTCGAAGAAATCGACCGCGGATATGAAAAGATCGACGAGCGATTAAGAAGGCTTGGAGCGGACATAAAAAGAGTCGGCTCATAAGCTTTTTAGCTCGTAAACCACACTATTGTCCTTCCGGCGACAACGTTATCGATGTTGTCGAATAAAAAAGCACCGTTCGATTTTCTCAAAACGGTGCTTGCGGAATTAATGATCCAATGGTTCGAATTCAACGAGGATCCACTGATCCCATTGGTTGTCATCTGTCCGATAAGTGATTTTCGCGTGAGTTCCTTGCCATATGCCTGGTTGGATATCCGAGAACGTCAGATTGAGGATGTGACCGTCATCGCATTTTAGAGAAACTACCGTTTTTGGAGCATTTGACCACTGAGCGATTGGCCACGATGTTTGTACTTTTCCGTAGGCGGTGAAGGTATCCTGTGCTCCAGAGGCTTTCGCGTCTCCACAACCGCTTACCAAAGTTGTGAGTGCGAGGACGGCGACGAGCGCGAGTCCCAGCAGGTATTTATTTTTCAAAGTTATTCTCCTCTTTGTCGACTTGAAGCCCGGCAGGCTTGTTCGACGAACTGATTATAAATTAGCGCCTATCCAGGTTTTTGTCAAGTCTTGCTATTTCCGACATTTTCCAGTTAAATAAGCTTAATGTTTACGAAGAAAATCGGCATTGATTTGGGGACCGCAAACACGGTGGTATTCGTGCCGGGCCGCGGTTTCGTGATCAACGAACCCACGATCGTGGCGCTCACGAAGCCTGACAATACGGTGCTTGCCGTGGGGGTGGAAGCCAAGGAAATGATCGGGCGGACTCCGGAAGAGATCGTGGCCTACCGTCCGCTTAAGGACGGCGTTGTGGCGGATTATTACATTACGAAGGCGATGCTTACTTATTTCATTTCGAAATCCATCGGCTGGATGAATGTGCTGAAGCCGGACGTCGTGATTTCCGTCCCCGCGGGCATTACGCAAACGGAGCGGCGCGCGGTGGTGAATGCAGCGAAAGAAGCCGGCGCGCGGAATGCGTTCATCGTGCGCGAACCGATTTTGGCGGCACTTGGCGCCGGAATTCCGATTAACGCCCGCTCGGGAAATATGATCATTAACATCGGTGGCGGAACTTCAGAGGTAGCGGTGATCGCCCTCGGCAATATCGTTTCCTGGGCTTCCGTCCGCATCGCGGGCAACAAGTTCGACCAGGCGATCAGCGATTACGTGAAGAAGAAATATTCGCTCGCGATCGGCGAACAAACATCCGAAAACGTAAAAATCGAGATCGGTTCCGCCATTCCCACGAAAGAAAAAATGGAATATCAGCTGCGCGGGCGTGATTTGATTACGGGCTTGCCAAAGGACATTGTTATCAACTCGAACGAGATCGCCGAAGCCCTGCACCCGCTCCTCATCGAAATCGCGAATTCCATTCAGAACGTATTCAACGTAACGCCGCCGGAGCTTGTGGCGGACATTATGGAAAAAGGGATCATCCTTTCGGGTGGAAGCGTACAACTCCACCACCTGTCCGAGTTTTTGGAGCGATTCATCGGCGTGCAGGTGTATGTCGCCGAAGACCCGCTTTTCTGTGTCGCCAAAGGTACGGGCCTGATACTCAGTCATCTCGATACCTATAAGCGGACGCTTTTGAATAAGAGATAACCACAATGGAATCCCGGCCGAAATTTCGCTGTGTGATTCACGGAAGTTTCAGAAAACACTTTACGGAGATCCAGCGCGCACGCCGGATTTTTGAGGCCGCGGGGATCGAGGTACTCGCGCCCGAGGCATCCGAAATAGCGCGCTTCGAGAACGGTTTTGCAATACTCGAATACGATGCGGCGGCCGATAAACGGCTTATCGAACTTCGCTATCTCCATAATCTGAAACGGCTCGGAGCGAATGGTTTCAGTTATTTCGTGGATCCCGAGGGTTATATCGGCAAAAGCGCTTCATACGAATTGGGGATCGCCCAGGTTTCGAACGTACGTTGTTTTTTCACGGAGGAACCGAAAGATCATCCGGTTTACGTCCATAAGAACGCGATCTGGCAGGCGGAACTTCTGGCGGAATATATTATGGAATATGGAAAATTACCCGAGCCCGAGATGCATCAGGACGAGACTGCAATCCATGCGCTCTGGGAAGAACTGATGGTTCCGGGATCGGTCGTTACCGTAGGCGGCATTATCGAATACGGCGAAGCACGAAAAAACGAAAAAGAGATTCTACTCGCGAAGACCCATAAATGGGGAGGGCGCTATTCGATTGTAGGTGGGAAAGTGCGCCGCAACGAACGGCTCGCGGAAGCGCTCGTGCGCGAGGTGCGCGAAGAAACGGGTCTTGCGGGCGCCGTGGGCGAGCATCTCGCCACCTTCGACCAGATCAAGCACTCCGGTTATTACCTCAAAGAAGTGAGCTACGTGTTCGTGGACAGTATCGTGCACGCGGGAAGCAAGCATGTGGTTTTGAACGATGAAGCGCAGGGGTTCGTCTGGATGCCTGCGGAAACGGCGCTCCGCGATCTTGATATCGAACCGAACGCGCGGCATACCGTGGAGTTGTATGCGAAAATGGCCGAGGTATAATGAAAGTAACGAATTAGTCATTCCCGCGAAAGCGGGAATCCAGATTTCGTTTCTGCGAAAACGAGGTTCGAAAGAGGCCTGGATCCCCACATGCGCGGGGATGACGAAAATACTATGCTCATCGGCCACGAAAAAATAGTTGAAGATCTGAAAAAGCTTGCCGCGAAACACGAGCTTGCGCACGGCTATATTTTTTTCGGTTCCTCGATGGTGGGGAAGCGGACAATGGCATTGCAATTCGCCAATTTCCTTGAAACGGGAGAATTTGCGGAACCTGCCTTGCTCCACGATGCGCTACTGCTTGCACCCGACGAAAAAGGAACGCTGGGTATCGATGCCGTGCGGACTTTGAAGAGTTTTCTTTGGCAGAAACCGAACGTGAGCCGATACCGGACGGCGATCGTCGATGGCGGGGAATTTATGACCGACGAAGCGCAGAACGCACTGCTCAAAATCGCGGAAGAGCCGCCGCAATCGTCGCTGCTTATTCTTGTCACAAGCGATGCCGAAGGGCTCCTACCCACGATCTCCTCCCGTTTGCAGAAAGTTTACTTCCCGGCGGTTTCCGAGAAATCGATTGCTGCTTGGCTCGTACAAAATTTCAAGCTTACTGGGAAGGCTGCGGAAGAGCTCGCGAAGCGGTCTTTCGGAAAGCCGGGATTTGCCGCGGCGATGCTCCGCGACAAGGATTTCCAGGAAATTTTGAAATCGGCGGAAAATTTGTTAAAATTATCACAAGAAAAACGGCGCGATTTCGTGAAGAAGCTTATGAACGACGACGATTTCGATTTCGCGAAATTGCTCGATGCGCTTATCATCCAGATCGCTTCCCAAGGAATAAGCACAAAAGAGAGTATCGTGCGCTGGCACAAATTTCTTGCTTTGCGGCACGACGTCGCGTATTTCAACCTTAATCCAAAATTGCAATTAGAGAATTTATTCAATTAACTACTTTCGATATTGTCATCCCCGCGAAAGCGGGGATGACATACCAAATAATTATTTGATCCATGACCAGAAGTGAACAACTTATCAAAGACCTCGAAATCGCCCTCGCGTCCGTTACGCAAAAACTGAAGCAGGATTTCGGGCAGATCCGCGGCAACCGCCCGTCGTCCGAGCTCGTGCAGGATCTCAAAGTAAATTTGTACGACCAGATGCTTAGTATCCGCGAGCTGGGATCGCTTTCCGTCCTTCCACCGCTCACGCTTCAGATCACGCTCTGGGACAAAAACGCCGTGGGTGCGGTCATAAAGGCGATCGAAGGCGCGCATTTGGGATTATCAACCACGAACGACGGTATGAACATCCGTGCTACGCTTTCGCCTTTGGGCAACGAACGCCGCGAAGAAATGACGAAGCTTATCAAAAAATCGGCGGAGGCCTCGCGCATTCAGATCCGCGCGAAGCGCGATGAAACAATGAAGCGCCTTAAGGATGCCGAGAGTAAAAAAGAAATTACCGAAGACGAAGCGTTCAAAGGCAAAGAAAAAGTGCAAAAAGTGATCGACCGGATGAACGGGGAAGTGGAAACGGCGGTCGAAGGAAAGCTTAAAGAGCTTGGCTAATAAAAAACCGCATCCCTGCTTGGAGGAACGCGGCTTCATCGGTTTGAAAAGCGGAGTTATCCTTAGTTCAGCCATACATTTTTTCCGATGGTCACGAAAATTTCCAGCGCGGTGCCGGGTGCCTCCGTTTCGACCAGCATCCCGACTTTCTTTTTCGTGTCTTCTGAGTTGGCGATGATTATGACAGACAGTTTGTCTCCGGAAATTCCCACACTCCTGACGTTCTCGATATCCAACAAGCGGGGAGAAAGGCGATCGTAGATGGATTCCAGTGTTTCACTCATATCCTGCCCCCTTTGACCATGTCTTAACTACTGCGAAGATTATAGCATATAAAAATCAATCTATCAAGTTGCGATTCGGGTTTGTTTTTGCTAGATTGAATGGGGTCTAGATTCCCGCTTTCGCGGGAATGACAAATAGCAGAACTTCATAATTCCTTAATTACTAATTACTTCCCATGCTCATCGTTCTTATCGTCATCTTTGGCTTATCCTTTTTAATCCTCAGCCACGAAGCGGGGCATTTTTTGGTCGCGAAAGCGTTCGGGCTCAAAGTGGATGAATTCGGTTTCGGGTTTCCGCCAAAAATTTTTGGAAAGAAAAAAGGGGAGACGGAATATAGTTTGAACTGGCTGCCGTTCGGAGGATTCGTGCGCATCGCGGGTGAAAATGACGGCGTGGTCAAAGACGAGCTCGCCTCAACTTTGACCGATGCGGAAAAGAAAAGGATTTTCGCCTTTCAACCGGCGTGGAAACGGGCGTCTGTGATGATAGCGGGCGTTACCGTGAATTTTTTGACCGGCTGGCTCCTGCTCTCCGCGGTCCTCATGATCGGCACGCCGAAGGCCCTCGTCGTAAGCGATGTGCAGAAAGGGTCGCCTGCGGAAGCGGTGGGAGTCGTGTCGGGGGATATCGTGAAGGGCTTCGCCGATGCCCAGAGTTTCATCCAGTTCGTAAGCGGTCATCGGGGCTAGCAAATCACGCTCACGATCACGCGGAATAATAAAGATATGGCGTTCTCCGTCGTGCCGCGGGTGAATCCTCCGGCGGGCCAGGGCGCGATCGGAGTCCAACTCGCGGATGCGGGAACGCCGCGTGAAGGTTTTTTCGTCTCTTTGTGGGATGGGCTGAGAGAATCGGTAATGATCGTGGGGCTTACGTTCCAGTCGTTTTATCAGTTGATAGCGAACCTCGTCACGCGGGCATCGCTCCTTCCCGGCGTTGTGGGGCCGGTAGGAATTTTCTCGGTCGCCGAAGAAACCGGAAAGATCGGCTTGATCTACCTTGCCCAGCTCCTTGCGCTTATATCGCTCAACCTTACGGTCGTGAACCTGATCCCGTTCCCCGCGCTCGACGGCGGAAGGTTCTTCATGATCATTATTGAAAAAATAAAAGGATCGCCGATCTCGCGGAAAGTGGAAGCCGGAGCGAATGCCCTGGGATTCACCCTGCTTATTGCGCTCATGGTCGCGCTCACCGTGCGCGACGTCTGGCATTTGTTTTAAAGTCCAATCCGGAGATATTTTCTCCTGCGATCTTATAGTTTTATTGTTCGTGGCTTCTGTCATCCTCGGGCTTGACCCGAGGATCCATGCTTTATTAAAAATATGTCGGGAGCGTGGATCCCCGCCCCGCCGAAGGCGAGGCTCGCACGGGGCGGCTTCGCGGGGATGACAAAAAAGTTAATCTTTCGATAAACTCCAAGTTTAATCTTGGATACTATCGAAAAATTAAAAATTCTCCCAATAAAAGAGGGCGGCATGTAGATGTCGTCCTCTTGGTAGTCGTTGATGATGGTGAGGGGTGGTCGATTTAATACACTACTCGTCTCGGGGGATATATTTGCACTGCTGAGGCGCCTTTGGCTTTCGGATCGGTTACGGTTTTTGGTGTAGCGGTAGATTTTTCCACCGGCACACCGCGCGTCGCTACCGGAATCGTACGCCCGTCGGAGCTTGCGGCGGCAGCTTCCTTCACTTTTTCAGTGCCAGGTGCCGATACTGGAATAAGCGCGCCTTCGGGTTCTTTCGAAAACTTCAGACCCGCCTCGTTTCCGTCCCAGTCGATCGAGATTATGTCTCCCACGCTCACTTGCTCGGTTGCGAGCAGGCTTGCCAAAGGATATACCACGTGCCGCTCGATCGCCCGCTTCAAGTGCCGTGCGCCGTATTTGAGATCCGTGCCTTCGCGCAAGAGAAAATTCCTCGCCGCTGGCGTTACGCGGAAGAGAAATCGCCCTTTTGCCGTTTCGAGCACGCGCTGCTGGACCATCCCGAGTTCGATTTCGAGAATTTGTTCCAATTGCTCGCTCCGCAGCGGATGGAACACGAGCACTTTGTCGATCCGGTTCATGAACTCCGGTGCGAATTTACGTTTGGCTGCTTCCGACGCCGTCTTCTCGACTTTTTCGTCGAGCCGTGGCACGGAATCAGCAAGGACTGGAGGCGCAAATCCCATCCCACCGGTCATGAGTTCGGTGATCTGCCCGCCGCCCAAATTGGACGTCATGAAGATCATGGTTTGCGAAAGGTCCACGCGTCGGTTGTCGCCGAGCGTGAGCGTCGCCTTGTCGAGGATACCGAGCAAGAGCTGCCAGAGTGCGTCCGACGCCTTCTCGATTTCGTCGAACAAGAGGAAACTGATCTTCAGTTTTTCGGTGTGATATTGCGCGAGCGCTTCCTGAGTGATCAAGGGATGCGTTTCGCGGTGTCCGAGATACCCGGGAGGCGAGCCGATGAGCTTGGCGATTTCGTGGCTGTGCTGAAATTCAGCGCAATCCACTTTGATCACCGCTCGCGGATCGCCGAAAAGCACTTCTGCGGTGGCCTCGACGACGCGGGTTTTGCC
>JBGPES010000023.1:0-8924 GCA_041482935.1 Minisyncoccia bacterium
CGAAAGAGACGATCAAAAAAATGTTTGCGTATAACGTGGATATCAAAATTATTACCGGCGACAACCATCTCGTTACCGAAAAAATCGCCCGCGATATCAATTTCGCTATTAAGGGGATCGTGAAAGGGGATGAACTTGCGGGGTTGAGCGACGCCGATTTCAGAAAAAAAGTTGAAACGGCGAATATTTTTACCCGCGTTTCTCCCGAGCAAAAACAGATGATCATCAGGATGCTGAGGCAAAACGGCCACGTGGTGGGATATTTGGGTGATGGCGTAAACGATGCGCTGTCCCTAAAAGAAGCGGATGTCGGCATTTCCGTCGAGAACGCGGTTGACATCGCAAAAGATACGGCGGATATTATTCTTTTGAGGAAGGGCCTCGCGCCCGTGATCGACGGCATCGTCGAGGGTCGAAAAACGTTCGCGAACACGTTTAAGTATCTGATGATGGCGCTTTCCTCGAATTTCGGCAACATGTTCAGTATGCCGCTCGCTTCGCTTTTTCTGCCATTCTTGCCGATGACGGCGTCGCAGATACTTTTGAACAATTTCCTTTACGATTCCTCGCAGCTCGCGATTCCCTTCGATAATGTAGACGCGTCGTTTTTAGCTCGCCCTAAAAAATTCGATTTGGGATTCATGAAGCGGTTTATGGTCATCTTCGGACCGCTTTCGTCGTTCTTCGACATCGCCACATTCTTTCTTTTGCTCTGGGGATTTGGCTATACCGGCGGGGCATTCCAAACGGGCTGGTTCCTCGAATCCATCGCCACGCAGACCCTGGTCGTGAACGTCATCCGCAGCAGAGAGAGTATTTTTAAAAGTCTGCCGGGGAAAATACTTGCGTCAAGCACGGTGGGGGTGGTTGCCATCGCGTGGGTCTTGCCCGCTACCGGCCTCGGACAACTTTTCGGACTGGTCCAATTCGGAATGCGGCCGCTTTTTGCCATCGCTGTCGTCGTGTTTGTCTACCTCTTTGTCGTCGAATTCGTCAAAAAACAATTCTACCTGCGCTACGGGCATTTGATTGAAAAATGACTCAGTCGGTTTGCAATATTGCAAACCGACTGAGTCATCCCCGCGAAAGCGGGGATCCACGCGACGCTGCCATCCCGATGAAAGTCAGACTAAGTTTTTTTAATCCGGCGAAAGTGGAGATCTGTGCTTTCTGTCATCCCAGATAAATCGCGTAGCGATTTTCTGGGATCCAAATTTTATAACGGCGCGTGGTCATCCAGGCGGAAGTCGGGATCCATGCTTGCCTTACTATCCTCCTATTCCTGCCTGCCGGCAGGCAGGCGCGCGAATTAGAGATATAAAAAAAATACAGTCCTTGATTTATCCCGCGCGCCAGTGTATGCTGATGCCAGCAACATTTTCATTTGAAGAAAGGGTTGTCAATGAAAAGATTGGTATTCGGTTGTTTCGCACTCATCGCGCTTTGCCTCCCGTCCGTTGCGTTTTGCCAGCAGGACGACAAACTCATAAAGAAACCAATTTCGCCGGAAGTCTTGTGGCTCGCCTATATGAAGAAAGAGCCGACGACGAAAGAACTGACCCACTTCGTACTAGATGATGACGGCAAGGAATCAACGTATAGAGATTTTGCGGCTCTAGAAATATTGCGGCGTGGCGATTACGATGTGAACACACTTAAACCAATTATTACCGAGCGGTCGGATTCGGTGAAAAGACTTGCGTGGGAAATATTCAAAAAGAGAGCGAGCAACGAAGAGTTGCGTGCTCTTCTTGACAGCTTGGACACCGAGAAACGTCGTAGTGGCGACGAGCAACTCCTGGCCGTAGTCTATACTTACTTACAGAACGCCATTGAAGAATTCTGGACGCGCGAACGATCCAATGAAGACCGACTTAATATTTTGAACAACGCGCCTTATGAAAAAGACAAGATTAGGGCGGCAGATGAACTCTTCGACCATCATCCCACCGATTATCACTTGGCCCATATTCTCATCTCTTCTCCCAGTCGGCGGCAAAGAGATAGGGTGGTGGACATTATCCGGTTGCGGAAAGATTTTTCCAAATTGGCATTGCGGCACATCGTGTATACGATGGATGATGAAGATTCCTATTCACCTATTGTGAAAGGAATTTGTGTCGAACGTTTTGGTGACCTGAAATTCGACAATGATCAAGCGGTGAAGCAGGTTTTTCTCGATCTTAGCGATCTTGATGTGATGGATATGAGTGACCTTCTTTCGCTCATGCGCGATAGACGTTGACAGCGCAGAACCATCAGCCGACAACGATCGGCTGATTTTATTTTCCAAAAGAGCGAGTCGTTTTTCTGCTTAAGAGCTAACGAGCCATAGAGCTAAAGAGCCCGTTTTTTACTCTCCGTTCTCGTGTATTTTGTGCCCCGGCCGGATGCGTTCGTATAGTTTCACCTTACGCAGAATATAGAGCAGGCCGGTCATGAGTACCGTGGCCGTTAATGCAAATTTCGTGAGCCCGATGCCGACGAGCGTTCCGATTGCGGCAGTGACCCAGACCAGAGCCGCAGTCGTAAGCCCCTTCACGTGATCGTTTGTTTTGAAGATGATGCCGCCCCCCAAAAAACCGACGCCGACGACAATATTCGATATTATCCTGTCCGGCAGGGTATTTTTTATTTCTTCGGCCGGAACTTGCGCGATATAGGGCATCAGGATGGAAATCATGGCAAAAATTGCCGCTCCGCTCGCGACGAGCATCGCCGTTCTGATGCCGGCGTCTTTGCCGATAGATTCTCGTTCCCAACCGATAATCGCTCCCAACGCAATGGCGATGAGAAGCCGCACCAGCATTTGTTCAAAAGTAAGCATTAGATTATACTTTCGATTATAGCATATTATGCGAACAGCAATCGCCGACATCGTTAAAAAAGAAGGGGAAGAAGTTGAGCTTGCAGGCTGGGTGCACGCGCGGCGGGATCACGGCAAGCTCGTGTTTATTGACCTGCGCGACCGCAGCGGTTTGGCCCAGGTGGTGTTCGGTCCCCAGATTGCGAACGCGAAGGAGTTGCGCCTTGAGTATGTGGTAAAGCTCAAAGGCAAAGTGCAGGCGCGTCCGCCGAAGCTCGTGAACGAAAAGATGGCGACGGGGAAATATGAGGTGAGCGCGACGGAGCTTGAAATCCTGAATGCTTCCGAGGCGACGCCGATCTCCGTTGATACGGACGGCTATGAAATAAACGAAGAAACGCGGCTCAAGTACCGCTATCTCGACCTGCGCCGCGAGCGGCTTACGAAAAATCTTATCGCCCGGCACAAAATTATAAAATCCATCCGCGATTTTTTGAGCGATAAGGGATTCATCGAAGTCGAGACGCCGGTGCTTTCGAAGTCGACTCCCGAAGGCGCGCGCGACTATCTTGTGCCTTCGCGCATTTGGAATGGGAAGTTCTATGCCTTGCCGCAGTCGCCGCAGCAATATAAGCAGCTTCTTATGGTGGCTGGCATTGAGAAATATTTTCAGATCGCGCGCTGTTTCCGCGACGAGGACACGCGCGGCGACCGCCAGCCGGAATTTACGCAGCTCGACATGGAGATAAGTTTCGTGGAGCGGGAGGATGTGATGCGGATCAATGAGGAACTTTTGATTTCAATCGTGAAGACACTCTATCCGCAGAAGAAAATCCAGGAAACGCCGTTCCCGCGCTTGAGCTACAAGGAAGCGATGGAAAAGTACGGCACGGACCGGCCCGATTTGCGGAAGGACAAGGAAGATAAAAACCTTTTGGCGTTTTGCTGGGTGATCGACTTCCCGTTCTTCGAGAAATCTCCGGATTCGCCTTCCGGATGGACTTTTACCCATAACCCTTTTTCGAGAGCAAAAGAAGAATTTGTAGATACAATAGGCAAACTTGGAGTTCCGCAATCTGAAATGGGCTCTCTTAAAAATAATCCTACTATCCCTACCATCCTTACGAGCCAGTATGACGTTGTTTTGAATGGTTTAGAAATCGGTGGAGGGAGTATTCGGAACCATAAGCACGGGGATCTATTAGCCGTTTTCAAAATTCTCGGGTACAGCGGCGATGAAGTAAAGAATAAATTTGAGCACATGCTTTTGGCGTTTCAATATGGCGCACCTCCGCATGGCGGCATTGCCTGGGGGCTCGACCGCTTCGTTTCACTCCTCGAGAACGAGCCGAACATCCGCGAGGTGATCGCATTCCCCAAAACAGGCGAAGGCTTCGATCCGATGATGGTCTCGCCCGCAGAGGTGGATAAGAAGCAGTTGGAGGAACTCGGTTTGGAGGTAAAGAAGAGGGTGAAATAACGCGGATTTATTTCCTTCATCCCAGTAACGGCGGGATTAATTGTACTATTTGATTGCAAATTGAAACTCTTCGCAAAAGGCGTATGATTGAAGCATGACGACGAAGACCATTAAAAAAATTGATCTTTTTACCAAGCTGACAAAGACTAAGGCCGAGGTGATTTTGGGTGATTGTCTCGAGGTGCTTAAGGGAATGCCGGCCGAGAGCGTTGACCTTATCATTACCTCGCCACCTTACGCCGATCAGCGGAAAGCAACCTACGGTGGAATCGGCCCCGACGAATATGTTTCATGGTTTTTGCCTATGACGGCAGAATTGTTACGCGTCTTACGGCCGACCGGCACGTTTGTTCTGAACATTAAAGAAAAAGTAGTGGATGGCGAACGACATACGTACGTTATGGAGCTTGTTATGGGGATGCGAAAGCAGGGTTGGCTTTGGACAGAAGAATTCATCTGGCACAAAAAAAACTGCTACCCGGGAAAATGGCCGAACCGCTTCCGCGATTCATGGGAGCGCCTACTCCAATTTAACAAGCAGAAGAATTTCACCATGTATCAAGAAGAAGTCATGGTGCCAATGGGAGACTGGGCGAAAACGCGACTTAAGAACCTGAGCGAGACGGATAAGACGAGAGATAACTCGAGAGTTGGCAGTGGTTTTGGCAAAAACGTTTCGAAATGGATCGGACGAGAGATGGCGTATCCCACAAACGTGCTTTTCATGGCCACTGAGTCATCCAATAAGCAGCACAGCGCGGTTTTCCCGAAAGAACTTCCCATATGGTTCATCAAGCTTTTCACCAAACCCGGCGATATTGTGCTGGATCCCTTTCTCGGATCAGGAACTACTTCCATCGCTGCGTTCGCACTTGACCGCGGCTCGATTGGCATTGAGATTAAAGAAGAATATTACCAGCTCGCGCTCAAAAACATTCACGAACAAACAACACAAGCATGAGAAAGCTGAACTACAGAAAACTCAATGCCTTTATCGTTTCTGACGTCATTAGACCATTTTACGAAATCAGGTTCGAAGCTTTGAAAGAGATTAAACTTAAGAACGTAGCGAGACGGAAGAATCCATACCTTTTCAAAGCAAAGAATGTAGAAACTGCCGGCGATCTCGCGAAAAGCATTCTCGATGCGTTTTTGTCGTCACAAGAAGAAACAATTTTCGGCGACCTCATGGAAAACCTTGCCATCAATGTTTGTAGGCAGGTCTTCGGTGGCAAGAAAGCGGAGCAAGCCAAATACCGCAGTATCGATCTGATCTTTAAAAGAAATGGGAAAACATACATCGTCGGTATCAAGTCCGGTCCGAACTGGGGTAATAGCGATCAGGTCAATGCGATGAAACGAAATTTTGTGATTGCCAAAAAAATTATTCGCGCCACGTACGGTAAGAAAACCAAAATCGTCGCCGTGAACGGATGCACCTATGGCCGTGACAACCAAGCATACAAAGTTGATAAGGACAACGATGACCGAAGCTATTACAAGCTCTGCGGGCAGTCATTCTGGGAGCTCGTCTCCGGCGACGATCAGCTTTATAAAACAATTATCCAACCACTTGATGCGGAGGCGAAGAAACGAGATCGGGTTTTCAAAGATCTTTATGCCGCAAAGGTCAACGAGATGACAAAGGATATTGTTGGATTATTCTATACGAAAAATCGCCTCGATTGGGATAAAATTGTTGAATATGTTTCGAAGGGGTAGGGGTATATTTCGCTACGCCGCTTGCGATGAGGGCGTTTTCGTCATAACATTAAATCCATGAACAAACACCCGAAGAACGAACGGACGCTCGTCATCATTAAACCCGACGGCGTGCAGCGTACGTTAATAGGCGAGATCGTGAGGCGCTATGAGCAGAGCGGCTTGAAGCTCGTTGGCCTCAAAATGACGGTGCCGACCGTTGAGCTTATCGATAAGCATTATTTGATCGATCCTGAGTGGCGCATGAAGACGGGCATGAAAACGATCGAATCGTACAAGAAGAAAGGCAAAGTCCCGCCGCACGATGACCCGATGAAGGTGACCGAGATCATTTTGAATAATTTGAAGAAATACATGACGAAAGGGCCGGTCATAGCCATGGTCTGGCAGGGGATACACGCGCAGGCGATCGTGAAAAAGATCACGGGAGGAACCGAGCCTCTTACCTCCGACATGGGCACGATCCGCGGCGATTACACGATCGATTCATATGAAATTTCGGATATCGACGGCCGCGCCGTACGCAACCTCGTTCATTGCTCCGGTTCCACGGATGATGCCGAAAAAGAAATTCCGCTTTGGTTCACGCCGAAAGAGCTGTTTGACTACCGCTTGATGAACGAAGGGATGCTTTACGATTTGGATTTGGAGCATATTTTGGGATCAAAATAAAAGTTTTTATTGTCGCCCCGGCCCCGGCCTTCGCCGGGGTAAACTCAGTCGGGGCCAGTGCTTCTTGAATTAAGATTCGGAAGCGCGGATCCCGACCTTCGTCGGGATGACATGTTGTGATATTCTTTACTCATGGAACCCAGTCTCGACCCCCGACTCCATTTTGTTACGGCGACGGCGATCATCGTAAAGCCAGGAAGCCCTTCGCCTTCGGCTCAGGGTTCGGTTGCACCGAAGTTTTTGATTGCCAAGCGCGCCGCGCATGAGAAAGCATTCCCCAACAAGTGGACGGTGCCGGGCGGAAAGCTGGTGCGAAGCGAATACGAAGGATTGCCGAAGCGTCCCTATACGAGCGGACAAAAAGCATCCGAAGCCGCACAGTGGTATCACATTATCGACTGGCTCGTGAAGAAAGAGGTGAAGGAAGAAGTGGGTGTGGAGATTGAGAAGGTCCAATACCTTACCGACCTCGTCTTCATCCGCCCCGACGGTTATCCCGTGGTCACGCTTTCGTATTGGTGTTGGTATAAGTCCGGCGAGGCGAAGCCGGGTAAGGATCTGACCGAAGTCGCCTGGGTGACTGTTGAAGAAGCAAGAAAGTACGACTTGATCGAGGGTATCTGGGAAGAAATTAGAGACGTAAGTAAGTTGCTGACTGATTAAATTTTATTTTCCTAAAGCGGAGATTTTCCTTTCGGGCGACTTAAAGAGGGTCCGAGCCGTAAAGGAAAATCGGAGCTCCTTGAGGGCATTTGGGAAGAGTTGAGAGATGTGGAAGGGTTGTTGTAAAACCGACGCTTGACGAAATGGCAGATAGAGAGTATGATAGCCGAAGCTGATGTAAGTCTTCGCGGTTTGCCAAGGAGACGTCTATGGTCCCGAGGAAGGACACGAGTTCGATTGGTTTCAAAAGAAAGATGAAGTTCGTCCGCAATTACGCTATCGCAGAACGCGGGGCGAGGGGTACAACGACGCTGTTCTGCGTACAACAGTTTGAAACATCTTGTCTTGCGTACGATAACGGCGGAGAGTTTGGGAACCTCATCGACAGGCAGATCATCCCCTGCGAAGAACACGTGTGGAGAGCCGAACTTCAGTACCCCGTTGTTTTGAGTGGAGTTTGCAGAGAAATTCGCCGCCGCCGGGCACTCAAAGCCGAAGTTCGCAGGCTGGAAAAGAATCAAATGCCGGGACTACCGGGCGGAGCCAAGAAGAATCGGAAAAAGCGGCGGGCTGCATAGCCTGCGCGACAAGAGTGGCGAACCAATCGGTTCGCCGCTTATTTTTTTGATTGCTGTCTGCCCCGAGCGACGTCGAACGTACGGCTTCGTTCACGCAGTCGTCTCTTTGCTTTTCCGGTTTTTTGCAAACGCCTCGGCGGAATTTTTGAGATACCGGTACGTCATCTGCGCGAGGAACTTTTCCAAATTATCGTGCGTATTTTTATATTTCGGCAGCCGCCCGCCGCGAACGGGAGGAAGCTCGTCAACCGGAGACACGATCTGCGGGAGAGTCTCGATAAAATGGCCCATTTTCATGTGCTCGTCCCAGTCCGGAGAAGATTTCCACTCATAAAATCCTTTTATTCCGGGATTCAGGTTCACGTCGCTTTTTACGAGGAGAATGTCGTCGTCATCTTTGGTATCGGTCGCTTCGCGTATATCGTGCGTGATAGTTCCCTGAAAACCGACATCCACGAGAAACGATTCGTTGATCTTGACGGACATTTTTTTAAAGTAACCGGCGTATTCTTTGCCTCTCTGCCCGGTACCGAGAGAAGTATCACGCGCATAATCACCGTGGTAGGTGTAGTTCCTCCCTATATCTATGAATTTTATTTTATCGTTCGGTTTGTCGTTTTCTTGATCGCCGAGGAGTTTCGCCATGTAGTAAAGCCATCGCCCATCCCGGCCGATGAATACGGCGGTTTTCCCCGTTCGTTCTATCATCCTCAGCACGTCCTTCGTAAAATCGATGAGCTTCGGAAAATATTAGTCGATTCCGGGCTTAATCCTGGTATCAAACGACCGCTCGGCGTAAAGAAAATTCGGATCCTCTTCGCGCGGGGTTTCCTCGGCGCCAGATTCTTTGGGAAGTTTTTCGGAATGATCATTCATGCTTGCTCTTTGCTAAACGCCTTCACGATCGGGTCCATATCTCCATCAAGTATTTTTTCGATGTTGTGCCATTTCTTGCCGATGCGATGATCCGTGATTCTGTCATCGGGGAAGTTGTAGGTTCTGA
>JBGPES010000024.1:0-8704 GCA_041482935.1 Minisyncoccia bacterium
ACAGGAAGATCACCGAGTGGCTCATCGAGTACAATTTCAAAAGACCCCACCAGACACTTGGCTACCAGGTACCGGTCGAGTACCATTACAAGAATCAGAAAGTGTCACCGATGTACCCTTCCAGGACATCAACTTGACTTTTTTCGCTTTGAGGCGTATAATTTCGCTAGTTCTAAAAATACGAATATATTAGGCAGTTGTCCCAAAATGACAGGGAAGGAGCTTTGGTTTTCGCCCCCCAGGCGAGCTAAAGCTCTTTTCCTGTCAAAGAACACCGCGTTCCAAAGGCTGGAGAAGAGCTGCACATATTGCCTCCGTAAAAAGAGGCGAGAAAAAGGAGACTGAAAGAAATGGCTACGAAAGAATCGACTGACGTTCCAAATGTTATACCTTCTCTCGCTCAGGAACCGACGTCCCAATCTGCCGAAGTCGCGCTTAGCGCGACATCTCCAGAAGAAGACGCGGTGTCTGAGAATCCGGAAGTATTGATTGCGGAAGCGCTACAATCGATCCGTTTGGAAGTGAGCGAAGATTCCCCGAAGAAAAAGCCGGTTGTCAGGCTTAATCTTCAGCCGTGCGGTGGCCAGGTTTGGCAGGCCCGTGATCGCGGCGGGAGACTCATCCGCGGTGTACTCGAATTCCGCGGCGAGACCTTCAGCATCCTCGGCTTGAACATCGCGGCGGAAGATCTGCTGAGGCAAGGAAAAATCAGCGGAGTCCCCGATAAACATCCGAAGAATCCCGATGTCGAGATTCTTCGCGTTGATGTCGACGTCCACCGCTTCCAAATGCTCGCGAAACAAATCAGGATCCATCGCGAGAAAAAGGAAGAGGAAAGGAAGCCGGAATCGGAGAAACGGCAGGACCGGTGGAATAAGCTCAAAGGGCGGATCTCTTCGCTCAATGACTATCTCAGCCGGAAATCCGAGCAATATCCGGAACTTGTCGAGCCCCACAAGAAACTTGTCGCGTTGGGCGATCGTTTCATCGCAGAGGAAAACGGACTTGATTCCGAAACCTATGAATCCATGTTCGCCGAAGCGGAAAAGATCGGTCACGAGGCGAACCAGGCGGAGGCGACGAGTCTTACGGAAAAATTCAACAGGCAGATCGCGGAAAGGCATCTCCAAGGTCCGACTATCGAAGCTTCGGAGAATGCCGTGAACGCCGCCATGGAATTGCTTGCCGGGAATCCCGAAAAAGCCGGGACGGCGAAACAAGCGATCCGAGCGGAGCTCGACCTCATCGCGGTCATCTCCCGGGCCACCGACCTCATCATGGAACTCCAGGCAGCCGGATCCGAAACGCAGGGCGCAGAAACCCTGTCCAAGGACATCAAGGCAGCCGTTGAGGTAGTGAAGGCGAATCGTTCCCACGCGAACAGGGCCCATGCCCTGCTCGACGCGGTGAAACCCAGGCTGGGCTTCTACCTCTCCATGCGGTCGCATGCGGACCCCACTCCCGCCACGCCACGCGGCAAGAGCCGCAAGGAATGGAATACGGAGAAAGAGGACAAAAACCGTCGACGCGATTATCGCCGGTAATAATCAGATCCGGAGAACCAGGGCAACGCCCAGGTTCTCCGGAATTTTTTTCTCAAAAACCGAGCTACAACCGGCCTTGTTTGGCCGATAACGCCGAAATATTGACATTTATTGATTTATGTGCTAGACTTTCCCCAGCATCCGAAGACTGCTTTTCTCATTCTTCGGAGCCAAATCTGGGGCTTCGTGCTCCATCATATTGAGGAGTAGGTCATGACCATCGAAAAAGTGAAGAGGCTTACTGCGGACAACCCGTTCGCGGAGTGGGAAGCGCAGGCGTTCACGGAAAGCGGCGTCGCAGTCAAAGCGGAACCCGAGCAAAAAAAGATCCAACTCATGGTCCGTTTCGAAATTTGGGACGGCGATGAATTGTTCTTCGTCCACGACCACGCCGACACGACGAAAGACCAGAGCGTAAAAGGACGTCCGCCCGGATGGGGACTGCCCGGAGGAAAGGTAAAGCCCGAGGAAACCCCCCGCGAAGCCCTTGAGCATGAAAAGGGCGAACTGGGACATCCCATCACCGGCACCCCGATCTACGTGCGCTCGTTCGACGTCGTGCACAAGACTTGGATCGAACGGATCTTCGTCTTCCGTACGGCAATCGACAGAAACACAGTGATCGCAAGGACCGAGGAAGAGGCGAAAGAAGTGGACAAGAGCGAGTTCATCCCGTTCCGATTCATTCCAAATGCGAAGCCCGTCGACACCCGTGACGACGCTCCTCCGCAGGCCGAAGAAGAAGATGGCGTGTACGCTACGTACCACTTCTTCGCGAGCCACAAGAACCTCGGAACCATCTGGGGCATCGATCGCGGCTTCCGTTTCCGCGAAGGCCAGTGGCAATCGCCTGCCGCGAGAGAATCCGCAGCGCCCGTTGCGGCAGTATCCGTTACGGCCAATTAACCCGTGCCCCGCAAGATAAAGAACTTTTTGTTCTGTCTCGCGGGGCATTTTTTTATTCAAAACCGCTCTCTTGCGCCGCCCGATTTTTTGTGATACAATCAAAAAACAAACAATGACTCCCGAACTTGCGAAGAAGCTCGAGAACGCCGGGTTCCCGCAGAACAATGCGAAAGGAGGCCGCTATTTGCCGACCCTCTCGGACATCATGAGAGCATGCGGAACCTGCCTTTTCAGCCTGCGACATACTCCCGACAATAAATGGATCGCGACCGGGCGCTTTACCACGAAAGAAAGCAAGATCCCCTATTACGAATCGGCTCCTTACGACGAGCCCGATATCGCCGTCGCGGAATTGTTTCTCGCGATGAAACTTAATGAAAGCAAAGAAGGCCCGCCCCGAAAATAGTCTTCCGCAAAAAACGCCCGCAGCAAAGACGAACCATGATTCGTCTTTTAATTCGGCGTACGAAGAAAGTTACGCCGTAACCGTTTTGATCATCACGCCGCAGGGGATCCCTTTGATCCGCGATCCAAAAAAAACGCCGCCTGTTTTTTGGAAAGCGCCTGGCGGACGGAGCAAGGCGGGCGAAACCGCAGAAGCAACCGCGATACGCGAGGTGAAAGAAGAGATAGGTATCACGCTCCAGGAAAAAGACCTTGTCGTGACATACGAAGAAAGTCGCGGGTCGCATGTCGCCGTGCTCTTTACCGCAACCCTCGCATCGCTCGAGAAACTCAGATCCAAAGGCGATGAAAACGAAGAGATCCGCGTCTTTTCTCCTCAGGAGGTACGTTCAATGCCGGATTTATTCCCAAATCACCGGCGCTTCTACGGACCGACCCTTGAAAAGCTCTAATTATCCGAACGGCAGGGCTGGCGGAATCCGCGGACGAGATTTCCGGTTCATCGTATCATCACCTGTTGTGGCGAAAAATAAATTGTGCGATAATATTCAATGAAGAAAACCTATGTCCAAATTTTTTAAAAATCTTACCTGGGCCATCCTCGCATTACTTGTCATCTCAATCGTTTTCTCGCTCCTGCTCGAGCCGCAAACGCAGCCGGAGAAATTAAGCTTGAGTCAGCTTACTCAGAAGATAAATAGCGGCGAGGTAACGCAAATCAGCGTGAATGGCGACGATCTGACCATAAAACTCGCGGACGGAAAGACCGCAACCTCTAAAAAAGAAGCCGAAGCCGGTATTTCGGAAACGCTCAAGAATTTCGGCGTGGATAGCGCGGCGCTCGGCAAGGTGGATCTCTCTGTCGAGTCGCAGTCCGGCTGGCAGTTCTGGGCGGGCATTTTAATACCCACGCTCCTTCCCCTGATCATCATCGGATTTATTTTCTGGATCATGTTCCGGCAGGCGAAGACGGGCGTGAACCAGGCGTTCAATTTCGGCCGCTCGAATCTCAAACTTTCAACATTCAAGGACAAGGTTACCTTTAAAGATGTCGCCGGCCTCAAAGAGGCGAAAGAGGAATTGATGGAAGTCGTCGACTTTTTAAAAAGTCCGAAAAAGTTTTTGGACCTCGGCGCACGTATCCCGCGCGGCATCTTACTCATGGGCCCTCCGGGAACCGGGAAGACCTTGATCGCCCGCGCGGTGGCCGGGGAATCGAACGTGCCGTTCTTCTTTATCTCGGCTTCCGAATTCGTTGAGATGTTCGTGGGCGTGGGCGCTTCCCGCACCCGCGATGCTTTCATGACCGCGAAGCGTGCGGCTCCCGCGATTCTCTTTATAGACGAAATTGACGCCGTCGGCCGCCAGCGCGGAGCAGGCGTCGGAGGCGGAAGCGATGAACGCGAGCAAACCCTGAACCAAATTCTTGTCGAGCTCGACGGCTTCGACCGCGATACGCGCGTGATCGTGCTCGCCGCGACGAACCGTCCGGATATTCTTGATCCCGCGCTCCTTAGGCCAGGACGCTTTGACCGGCGCGTGATCCTTGATCTGCCGGACCTCAATGACCGCGAAGCGATCCTCAAAATACATGTGCAGCAAAAGCCAGTCGATACAAAAGTTGACTTGCGGAAGGTTGCACAACGCACTCCGGGGTTCTCGGGTGCTGACCTCGCAAACCTTATGAATGAAGGCGCGCTTCTCGCCGCGCGGCGCGGTAAAAAAGTGGTGGGCCAGGATGAATTCCTGGAATCCGTTGAAAAGGTGATCCTCGGGCCGGAGCGGAAAAGCCGCGTTATCTCCGTAAAAGAAAAGGAGATAACGGCCTATCACGAAGGCGGGCATGCGCTCGTTGCGGCGTCCCTCAAGAACTCCGACCCCGTGCACAAGGTCTCCATCGTAAGCCGCGGCTTTGCGGGCGGCTACACCATGAAACTGCCGACCGAGGACCAGCATCTCCGGACACGCAAGCAATTCCTTACCGATCTTGCGATGATGCTCGGCGGATATGCCTCGGAAAAGCTTACCTTCGGCGATATTTCAACGGGAGCTTCGAACGACCTTAAGGAGGCGACCGAACTCGCGCGGAAATTGGTCACGAAGTATGGCATGAGCGAAGCGCTCGGCCCGCAAACATTCGGCAAGACGGAAGAGATGGTATTCCTGGGGAGGGAGATCTCGACCGAAAGAAATTACTCGGAGGCAGTCGCAGCGCAAATCGACGTAGAGGTAAAAAATTTCATCGCCCGCGCCTACGATACCGCTCAGAAGATATTGAAGACGAACAAGGATGCGCTTAGGGCCATCGCGAAAACGCTCATCGAAAAGGAAACCCTGGAACAGGAAGAATTCAACAAACTCTTGAAACCCTTCAATATAAAACCAATTCTAGCGTAGCCAGAATTGTTCCCGGGCCCGCCTAACCTGCCTGCCGTCAGGCAGGCGGCCGGCAAGAAGGCGGGGATCCCGCGATACAAGCGATTACGTTACCCGTGCGGGAAATGTCCAAAAAATAATTGTATGAAAAAAATCCTCTCAATAATATAGAAGATCGCATCATAAAAAACGGCTATTATAAGCCGTTTTTTATTTCTCTGCCTCCTTTGTTTCCCCGTTCGGGAACCATTGACGAAAGATAAATAGTATGATATACTGCTTCGCAGTAAGCATGGAAGGAGATTCGCCTTGAAATACTATCGATACGAAATACTTCGGTCGGATGATTTACCCGACGCAAATGAATACAATAATCAATTGCTCGGACCCGCAACGCTTGGTATTGAGGTAACCAAAAAGGATCAAGCTTTGCGGTGCGGCCTTGGCAATATCGACCCGCAACACGGCGGTGAATTTAAATCATCCGCCGTGGAAGATGCCCTTGCCCATCCATTGCCGCCCGAAGGGACGCTCTTCGTCACAAACCGTCTCGATCGGGACGCCGTGGCGACGATGGCCGTCTTCGACCTTCGTCGCCAGGGAAAACAAATCAACAAGCCGCTCGTCGTCTGGGTTGGAGCACTGGATCGTGATAGTGGGGGTAATGTTATTCTCACGAATCCGGAGCTTCGCGTTTCCGGACCGGCAGCGACGGCAATGCAAGTTATCATCCTCGACCCCTTAAACATGTGGCCGACGATGGAAGAAAAGGTCGAGGCAACTGCCAAGATCCTTGCCGATGAAATGTCATACGAAGAAATGAAATCGATCGCGGTCTTGAAACAAAAAAATACCGATGGGTTCCAGGTTGAAATGCATGGACCCGTTGTCGCCTACGTTTTCGCTCCGAAGAGTTATGATTGGGCGAGAAATTGGGTAAATGCACGATATGACGTCGGCGTCGTCTTTGATCCGGAATACACGCCAAAGCAGCCGGGGGGTAATGCGAAACCCTATGCCCGCTGGACGATAGTAAGAAGGGACGGCCACTTCGACCGGCAGCTCTTTGTAGACAAAATCAATGCCGAAGAGGCAAGGGCACGGGACATGACCCTAGCCGAACTCGAGGCGCGAGGCTACAGCTGGGGCGGTAATAAAAATATCGTCTCATCGCCATTCGGACGGGAAACCCGCCCGGAGAAAGAGACGATCCTTCGTATCGTCCGCGAATGCGCCGAATCGGGAGTCGTATCCTAACATCACTCCAACATAAGGGCGGATGGTCTTTCGACATTCGCCTTTTTTATTTGCCGAAATATTCGGGTGATGTCGGCAAAAAAGATTCCACTACTCGTGCGCCCGGTAGGGATCGAACCTACGACCGGCCGTGTATAAGACGGCTGCTCTACCGCTGAGCTACAGGCGCAATAATTCTATTTTAGCTCACGAGGAAAACGAACGCCAATTTATTGCGGTACAAGCTTGTCGAACTTCGCCATCGATTGAGTTGCCTGGTTGTTAAAGTTGTTGATGGCATTCACCTCGGCATTGATCTGATCGACGAGCGTCGCTACCTCATGGGTCTTCGGAGGAACTCCCGTGAAATGATTCCGCAGCGTATCAAGCAGCTGGCCGAGATAGCCGCTGTAGTTGATGAGGCGCGAGACGAGGGCCAAACGGCTCGCGATCGACTCAAGCGCCACCTGTCGCGCGTCGAAAGAATCGATCGAGGAAAGCGACCGAGTCATGGTTTCGATCTGCGAAGAAAGCGTAATGGCCTGGTCGCGTATCGCCTGGCTCTGGTTGATAACGTTCGTCGTGAGCGTCAAAGCATCGGTATAATCTCCCCGCGCATCAAGTTCGTTTATCTGTTCGAGGTCCGCGATGGACTTGTTCGAAAGATCGACGATGTTTTGCGAGATCAAAGCGCCCTGCGTACGGGCATCGGTGAATTCTTTCGGAACCGCCGGGGAAAACTTAAAAAGCCGGACTGCGGCATAACCGCCCCCCGCCATGAAAACAAACACTATGATGAACACCATTCGCTTTGTGCGTCTGGACATGGATCTGGAACCGATCTCGAAAGCTCCTCACAGAACTCTGACCTTTGAGATTGGTTCTCGTATATTTGTAGCAAATTTTTAAAGAAAAAGCAAGCCCGCGACCTATTTAGTATACTACGATAGCCGCACGGAGAAAGTTGCCATTACAGGCTTGAAAATATCGAGTAAACATATAGAATATAAACCAGGCGAAACGAGCGGCAACCGAAGCCCCGCCATGGCGGGACGCAACAAACCGTAACTCGCTACGCTCAACAGAAAGAATAGGCCGCCGCCTTTGGCGGGGCATAAGGAAATCTAAGCCTCGCAAGCTCGGCAAGATATTCCTAATGCGGGTATCGTATAATGGCAATACCTCAGCTTTCCAAGCTGAAGCCAGGGGTTCGATTCCCCTTACCCGCTCAACGAAAAAGCAAAATGCTCGATCTTTATGGTCGGGCGTTTTGCTTTCTGAGCGGGTAAGGGGAATCGAACGGGAAGGGGGTCGGGGAAACGGAAGTTTCCCCGTGTAGGAAAGTCTTGAAAACCGAGAGGTTTTCAAAATCGCGCGTTGCTGTATAGCGGCGCGCGATGTTCGATAGCCTGCGTCCCCTTACCCGCTCAGAAGGGAAAATAAAAATACACGCTGTTTCCGCAACGTGCATGTCCTAGGCTTTAAACGATTTAATCTGAAAAACAGCAAAGTCGGGTAATGTTATCGCGGTGAGATATCCGCCGGAAGCACAGCCCGTATCGATCGGCCAAAGGTTATTTCGTTGTGGGAGCGGCCATGGTGCTTTGCCAATTCCCAAATGACCGAATATGACGGGTTTCTCGTTCGGCGGATATGCTTCGCACCAATGAAATAGGCCCGTGCCCTTATCAAGTTTGTTTTCTATTTGAAAACCAATGCCCGAAAGAATCTTTCTGTTTTGCGATGCCAGAGGAATGCCGTACATGAGTCCGGCGTGAACAATGATTGCTTCGGGAAGTTCGATAAAAAGCGGCAGAGTTTTGAAATATGCCAGGGCTTCGGCATAAGTCATCGTATCGACCCGACCCTTTCGATCCTCAAACTGTTTGACGGTCTTTCGCTGATTCTTGCCGAAATATTTTTCGGGGAGCAGGCCAAGTGAAAATCCCACGTGCTTGCTTTCATGATTGCCGAGAAGAGATTGGGCATTTTTGTTCTTCGCGAAAAAGGAAATCACTTCGGGAGATTTGGGGCCGCGGTCAACCATATCACCCAGAGAAATGATGGTGTCGTCCGCCGACGGGCCGATTTTATCGAGAAGGGCCATGAGTTCGTCGAAACAACCGTGAATATCGCCTACGATAACGTGCACAATCGCTCCTCCTTACATATGTTAGAACTGCCTCTTTTATAACTCGTCCGCAGTGAAGCGTCAAACAGGCTCTAACGTCATACAC